>NZ_JBEXTZ010000189.1:0-6655 GCF_040614195.1 Amycolatopsis sp. NPDC006125 | reverse complement strand
CCGCCTCCCGCCCCCGCGCCCCCCCGCCGCGACGCTCATCGACGCGGCCGCCGCCACCCGGTACGGCCCGGGCAGCACCGTTTCCGGGCCGGTGATCTCGACCGGGCCGGGCGCCTCACCGGTCAGATCGCGCCACAGCGCGCCGAACACCTACGGCAGGTTCAGGATCAGCTCGGCCGGAACGACCTTCGTGCCGGTGTAGAACGGGATCTCCTCCCGCACGTGCCGCCGCGCCTCGGTGCCGCGCAGGTGCCGCATCAGGTCGACGATGCGGTGCAGCTCGTCGGCCTCGAAGGCGAGGATCCACTCGTAGTCACCGAGCGCGAACGACGCCACCGTGTTGGCGCGCACGTCCGGGTAGTCGCGGGCCTCCTTGCCGTGGTCGGCGAGCATCTTGCGGCGCTCGGCGTCCGGCAGCAGGTACCACTCGTAGGAGCGGACGAACGGGTACACGCAGACGTACTTGCGCGCCTCCTCCCCGGCCAGGAAGGCGGGGATGTGGCTGCGGTTGAACTCCGCGGGGCGGTGCAGCGCGAACTGGCTCCACACCGGCGTCGACACGCGGCCCAGCGGGGTGCGGCGGAACCCGGTGTAGGCGGCCTGCACCTGCTCCGGGGTCTCGGCGTGCCACCAGATCATGTAGTCGGCGTCGGCCCGCAGCCCGGCGACGTCGTACACGCCGCGCACCACGACCCCCTTGCCCTCCAGGGCGTCGAGGTACTCGGTGGTCTCGGTCGCGGCCTGGCCGCGATCCTCGGGGAGCCGCCCCGGCTCGACCCGGAACACCGACCAGGCGGTGTAGCGGATGGTGTCGTTGAGCTCCTGGTAGTTCAGCCGCGCCATGCCCCCATCTTGGCACTGCCCGGAAACCCGCTGCTAGCGCACCAGCTGTGAGGTGATGCGGGTCGCGGCCGCGGTGGCCGTCGCGATGCACGCCGGCACCCCGACACCGTGCAGGGCGGCCCCGGCCAGCGCCAGCCCGGGCACCTCGGCGACGGCCCGCTCGGCGCGCTCGACCAGGTCCAGGTGACCCGGCCCGTACTGCGGCAGCCCGCCGCCCCAGCGGGTCACCACGACGTCGATCGGCTCGGCGGTGATCCCGGTCAGCTCGGCGAGGTCGTCGCGCACCAGGCGGACCAGGTCGTCGTCGTCGCGGTGCAGCGCGCCGGGCTCGCGGAAGCGGCCGACCGAGCCGCGGACCAGCACCGGGCCGGTGTCCAGGTGAGGCCACTTGCGGGTGGAGAAGGTGAAGGCCTTGGCGGCGAACGGCTCGCCGTCCGCGCGGCGTTCCCGCGCCCCGATCAGCACCCCGGACGCGTCCGGCAGCTCGGTGCCCGGTGGCAGGGCCATCGCCACGACCGCCATGGACGCCAGCTCGACCTCGCCGAGCGCCGCCGACGCGGCCGGCGCGACACCGTCGAGCAGCTTGCCGGCCGCCGGCGCGGGCACCGCGAGCAGGACGGCGTCGGCGTCGATCAGCTCGTCGCCGATCTCCAGCTGCCAGCCGCGCTCCCGCCGCCGCAGCGCGGTGACCGGCCGTCCGAGGCGGATGTCCGGCTTGGCCAGCTCGACGAGCCGGTCGACGAGCGTGCCGAGACCGCCGGGCAGGGTGCCGAACACCGGCGCACTGCTGGGCTGGGACGGGATCAACCCGGCCGCCGCAGCGGTCAGCGAGGGCGCGCCGCGGTCGATCGCGGTGGCCAGGGCGGGGACGGTGGCGCGCAAGCCGAGACCGTCGGCGCCGCCCGCGTAGACGCCACCGAGGAGCGGGTCGACCAGCCGGTCGACGAGTTCGTCGCCGAAGCGCTCGCGCAGCAGGGCGCCCAGCGCGACGTCGGACTCCAGCGTCACCGGGGGCAGGTCCGGCTCGGCGGCCACGCGCGCCCGGCCCTCGTCCGAGAGCACCTCCGCGACGGCGTCCGGCGAGCCCGGGATGCCCATCAGCGTCCGGCCGGGCAACGGGGCGAGGTGGCCCCCGGCGCGCACGGTCGAGCGGGCCTTCGCCGGGTGGACCAGCTCCAGCCCGAGCTCGGCGGCCAGTCCCACGCCTTCCGGGCGCCGGGCGAGGAAGGCCTCCGCGCCCACGTCGTAGCGCACGCCCGCGACCTCCGCGGTGCGCAGCTTGCCGCCGAGGCTGTCCGTGGCCTCGACGAGGGTGATCGCCGCGCCGTCGCCGAGCGCGCCGCGCAGCCGGTACGCCGCGACCGCGCCCGACACGCCCCCGCCGACGACCGCGACGTGCATCAGCCCTCCAGGCTGTGGACGAGCTCGACGACGCGGGTCAGCACGTCGGGATCGGTGCCGGGGGGCACGCCGTGGCCGAGGTTGAAGATGTGCCCGGCGGCGGCGCGGCCCTCCGCGGCGATGCGGCGCACCTCGGCCTCGATGACCGGCCAGGACGCCTGCAGCAGCGCCGGGTCCAGGTTGCCCTGCACGACCGGCACGGGCTCGCCGTGCGCGGTCAGCCGCCGCACGGCTTCGTCCAGCGGGACGCGCCAGTCGACGCCGACCACGTCGGCCCCGGCCTCGCGCATGGCGGTCAGGAGCTCGCCGGTGCCGACGCCGAAGTGGATGCGTGGCACGTCCAGGTCCGCGACCGCGCCGAGCACGCGTGCCGAATGCGGCAGCACGAACTCGCGGTACTCGCGCAGCGTCAGCGCGCCGGCCCAGGAGTCGAACAGCTGCACCGCGTCCGCACCGGCTTCGATCTGGCCGCGCAGGAAGGTCACCGCGATGTCGGCCAGCTGTCCGGCCAGGTCGTGCCACACCTCGGGTTCGGAGCGCATGAGGGCCTTGGTGCGCTCGAAGCTGCGGCTGGGGCCGCCCTCGATGAGGTAGGACGCGAGCGTGAACGGCGCGCCGGCGAACCCGATCAGGGGGGTCTGGCCCAGCCGCTCGACGAGCAGTCGCGTGCCGTCCAGCACCGGCTCGAGCCGCTCGGGCTCCAGCGCGGGCAGGCGGCGGACGGCGGCGGCGTCGCGCACCGGCTCCGCCACGACGGGCCCGGTGCCGGGCACGATGTCGACGTCGATACCGGCGGCGACCAGCGGCACCACGATGTCGCTGAAGAAGATGGCGGCGTCCACGCCGAGGCGGCGGACCGGCTGGAGCGTGATCTCGGCGATCATCTCGGGGTCGAAGCAAGCCTTGAGCATCGGCACGCCCTCGCGCAGCGCCCGGTACTCGGGCAGCGAGCGGCCGGCCTGGCGCATGAACCAGACGGGCAGACGCGCGGGACGACGGCCGCGGGCGGCCGTCAGGAAGGGGGACCCGGCGAGGTCCCGGCGGCCCGTGCGTGGCCGCGACTGCGCAGTAGTGGACATCGTCAACCATGGTGCCACGCGGCCCTGGGGCCCCTTCCCTCGGCGCGTCTGCCGCCCGGTGCCCGTTCGCCGTCCTACAGTCGGGCTGTGACCGCGATGACGCATGCGCCCGAGATGTTCCGTGAAGCTGTCGCGGCGTTGCAAGCGATCCGGCCCCGGCCGGAGATGACCCTCGAACCCGTGCGCGCGCCGCAGCGCCTGGCCCCCTGGTCCTACGCGCTCAGCTGCGACGCGACGGGTCCGGCGGACGTGACGGCCACCGGCCGCCTGGTGCTGCTGCACGACCCGGAGGGCCCGGAGTCCTGGGACGGGGTGCTGCGGATGGTCGTCTACGTGCGCGCGGAGATCGACCGGGAACTGGCCAGCGACCCGTTCCTGCCCGCGGTCGGCTGGTCGTGGCTCACCGACGCGCTGGAGACCTCCGGCGCGTCCTTCACCGCGCTGGGCGGCACGGTCACCGAGACCTCGTCGGCGCGCTTCGGCGACATCAGCGGCCCGGCCCGCACCGACGACCTGGAGCTGCGGGCGTCCTGGACGCCGTCGGACCAGCACCTGCGCCCGCACGGCGAGGCGTTCTGCCAGCTGATGTCGAGCGTGGCCGGGCTGCCGCCGGTCGGGGTCTCGCTGTTCGGCCACCGCCAGAGCGGCTGAACGACCCCCGCGACGCGCCGGGTGTGACGTAGCCCTCACTCCGCGGCCGACGGCGGCGTCGATAGAGTTCGGTCCCGCGGCCTCCGGTCACCCTGGCGATCCCGGGCGGGGGCTCTCCGTAGATCCACACGAGCCACCTACGCTGCGTAAAGAGTTCACGTCAGTCGATCTGATGACCCCACTGATCCAATCGGTGAACGCTGTAGAACACAGTTCGTGAGCAGATGCACGGTCCGTATGCACGCGCAGCAGCCTGCCCCCAAAAAGGTCATATCGCTGGCACTCTGCGACGCGTTAGCCACGGGCAGTCTATTACTCCGAACGTGGTACAACGATGCCAGCTAGTAACTACCCGATCGAGATAGATACCCGTTCGATCCCCCCGCGGAAGGCGATCGGCGGCTAGAGTGCCTCTTCGACGACACCACTTTCGGTCTAGAGCTGGCGCGGCTGATCGGCCGAAAGTACCCGGTGCCGGTCGGGGGGCACGACCGACTCCAGGGAGGTAGTGACGTGGCTGCCGTCGGCTTGTCGCAGGCCGTCAGATCCACGCCAGCCGGTGCTTTGCCGGCGAGCATGGTCCCGCACCCGCGGGAAGAGCTGTTTTCGGTGCTGGTGGTCGACGACCACCCGCTCCTGAGGGAGGCGATTGCCGCACGACTCGCACAGATGGGTGCGGGCACCGTACACGAAGCTGCCTCGGTAGCGGAGGCGAGGGCGCGGGCGACCGCGACGGGTCCGTGCGACCTGGCCATCCTCGACCTCGGGCTGCCGGACGGGAGCGGGATCGACCTGGTCACGGAACTCCGCAGCCAGGGCTGGCCCCGCATCGTGGTGCTCGCCTCGTCCGACGACCCGTATGCCGTGCGCTCGGCCTTCCAGGCCGGTGCCCAGGCGTACCTGCTGAAGTCGGCCTCGCCCATGGTGGTGACCGACGGGGTGCGCCGGGTGCTGGACGGCGGGGTGTACGCGGACCCGAGCGTGGCCCCGGTCCTGGCGACCGGCACGCGGGTGCCGGGCACCGACAACACGCCGCGGGAGCTGTCCGCGCGCGAGGTGGAGGTGCTGCAGCTGGTCGCCGACGGCCAGTCCAACAAGGAGATCGGCGAGGAGCTCAGCCTCTCGGCGCTCACCGTCAAGTCGCACCTGTCCCGGATCGGGCGCAAGCTCGGCACCGGCGACCGGGCGCAGATGGTGGCGCTGGCGATGCGAGCCGGCGTCATCCGCTGATCCCCAGCCGATAACACGACCCAACGGACGGGCGTACCGGTGACGGTGCGCCCGTCCCGTAGGGTTGACCGACGTGGAAACCGCAGATCAAGTGCCTGATACCAGCGAACCGGACGTCCCGGTCACGCTCAAGGAGCCGGCCGACGGGACGCCGGACGTGGTGGCGGACGAGCCGGCGCTGGCGCGTGCCTGCGAACGGCTGGCGGCGGGCACGGGTGCGATCGCGGTGGACACCGAGCGCGCGTCCGGCTACCGCTACTGGCCCAAGGCCTACCTGGTGCAGTTGCGCCGGGAGGGCTCCGGCACGGTGCTGGTGGACCCCATCGCCCTGGAGGGCAGGCTGGGGCCGCTGCAGGACGTGCTGAACGGCGAGGAGTGGGTGCTGCACGCCGCCTCGCAGGACTTGCCGTGCCTGGCCGAGCTGGACCTGGTTCCGGGCAGCCTGTTCGACACCGAGCTGGCCGGGCGGCTGGCCGGCTACGAGCGGGTGGCGCTGGGCACCCTGGTGGAGAAGCTGCTGGGCTACCACCTGGAGAAGGGGCACAGCGCGGCCGACTGGTCGAAGCGGCCGTTGCCGGTGGACTGGCTCAACTACGCGGCGCTGGACGTCGAGCTGCTGATCCCGCTGCGGGAGAAGCTCGAGGCCGAGTTGGACGCCCAGGGCAAGCTGGACTGGGCGCGCCAGGAGTTCGAAGCCGTCCGGACCGCCCCGCAGCCCCCGCCGAGGAGCGAGCCGTGGCGGCGCACGTCGGGGATCCACAAGGTCCGCACCGCGCGGGGCCTGGCGGCGGTGCGCGCGCTGTGGGAGGCCCGCGACGAGCTGGCCCGCAAGCGGGACCGCGCGCCGAGCCGGGTGCTGCCCGACAGCGCGATCGTGAACGCGGTGCTGGCGGAGCCGAAGTCCGTGGCCGAGCTGCAGGCGCTGCCGGTCTTCGGCGGCCGCGTCCAGCGGCGCTACACGGGCAACTGGTTCCGCCACCTCCAGGCGGCGCGCCAACTGCCGCGCGACCAGCTGCCCAACCCGGCACAACCGAACGACGGCCCTCCCCCGGCGAACCGCTGGGCGGACAAGGACCCCGACGCGGCAGCCCGCCTGGCCGCGGCGCGTGCCGGGTTGGCGAAGATCGCCGAGCACCACCAGCTGCCGGTGGAGAACCTGTTGCTGCCGGACCTGTTGCGCCGCACCTGCTGGCGCCCACCAGAGGACAGGAGCCTCGAGGCGGTCTCGGCGGCACTGGCCGCGGGCGGCGCACGCCCGTGGCAGGTGGAGCTGACAGCACCGGTGCTGGTAGAGGCTCTGCAGGCGACCGCCTGAGCAGCCCCGCAACGAAACGCAAGCCGGCAACGAAACGCAAGCGACTACCCCAACCAGACCTCCCCCGCCCCCGATCCACAGCCGATCTTTAGTCGCCGACCAGCCGTGTCAAGGCACGCTTTCCCGCCTTGACACG
>NZ_JBEXTZ010000188.1:0-6828 GCF_040614195.1 Amycolatopsis sp. NPDC006125 | reverse complement strand
AACGTCCTCGTCGCGGCCCGGCCGCAACCACGCGGCCACCCGGTCGACGATCCGGTCGATCAGCCACGCGGCGCCGACGCACAGCGGCGCCAGCAAGGATGGCCCTGTGTCCAGGGTGGGTCGTCCCGGCGGGGATGGCCCTGTCTCCAGGGCGGGTCACCCGGGCCGCAGTGCGGGTCGCCCAGCCAACGGCACGGATCGCCCCGTTCCTGATCCGGGTTGCGCCGATCCTGAAACGGGTCGTCCCGTCCGCGGCTGGGGTCGCGCTGCCCCCGGCGCGGCTCACCCACTTCCCGGCGCGGCTCATGCGCAGAACATTAGCCCGATCGCGGCGGGGGCGAGTCCTGCGCGTGGAGCATCCCTCGGCTACCGCGGGCGTAGTAGTTCCGCGGTTCCTGCGGCGCGGGCGGCAGCGCGGATTGCCTGCGCGTGCCGGACGACCGGCGGGGTGATCCCGGGCAGCATCACCGGTGTCGGAAAAACCGTTGCAGCCAAAAGGAGTTCGCCATGTTCGTCCAGTACACGATCGCCCAGGCCGTCGACGCCGGGACGCTCACCACGGGGCGGCTCGTCGGCACCGTCGCCGCGCTGGTGGCGCTCGCCGGTGTGGTCGCCGGGGCGCTGGCGGTGGCCCGCCACCGGCGGCGGGGCGCCACCGCGGCACTGGCCACCGGGGTGGCCGGGATGGCAGCCGGCGGGATCGTGGTGGCGCTGGCCGAGGGCGGGCCGGGCACCGGCTACGGCATCGTCGGCGGGTTCGCCGCCCTGGCGATCGGGCTGGTCGCCGCCGCGCTGGGTGGGCTGGGGCTGGCCCGCACCCGCGCCCGCGTCTGAAACCGGTGGCCGGAGCGGGCCGGTCCGCACCCGCACCACGCCCGCGCCGGAAACCGGTCGCCGGAGGGGGCGGGCGCTGTTAGCTTGCGAGGCGTGGACCTCTTCTCACGCTCGTGGGCGGCGCTGCGGACCGCGGTCGCCGGGCTCGCCGACGACGACCTCGCCCGTCCGTCCGGCTGCGCCGGCTGGCGGGTGCGGGACCTGGTGTGCCACCTGATCATCGACGCCCAGGACGTCCTCATCACGCTGGTCACCCCGGCGGACGAGGAGCCGACCCGGGACGAGCTCACCTACTGGGAGGTCAGCGACCGGCCGCCGACCGGCGAGGACCCGCTCGACGCGCTGACGGTCCGGCTGGCCGCGGCCTACGGGGAGCCGTGGCTGCTGAAGTTCCACCTCGACGACGTCGGCTCCGCGGCCGGGCGCGCCGCGGAGCTGGCCGACCCCTCGGCGCGGGTGCGGACGCGCGACCAGGTCCTCACCGTCGCCGCCTACCTGTCCACCTACGTCATGGAGTGGACGCTGCACCACCTCGACCTGGTGGCGCACCTGCCGTCCGTCGCCGGGCCGCCCGCGGAGGGCCTCGCCGCGTCGCGCGAAATGCTGGAGAAGATCGCCGGGGCGCCGTTCCCCGGATCGTTCTCCGACACGGACGCGCTGCTGGTCGGCACCGGGCGCCGGGCCCCCACCGAGGCCGAACGGGCGGCACTGGGCCCGCTGGCCGCGCGAGTCCCGTTCGTGCTCGGATGACGGCCGGGGTGATGCTGCCGCGGGACCTCGCGGCGGCGGAGATCGTGCCGTTCGCCAAGCGGGCCGAGGAACTCGGCTTCGGCGAGGTGTGGATCGTGGAGGACCTCGGCTTCCACGGCGGCATCGCGCAGGCGGCGACGGTGCTGGCGGTGACGTCCCGGATCCGCGTCGGCATCGGCATCCTGCCCGCCGGGGCACGCAACGTCGCCTTCGCCGCGATGGAACTGGCGACACTGGCACGGCTCCACCCCGGCCGGCTCGTCGCGGGCATCGGGCACGGGGTGCCCGGGTGGATGCGCCAGGTGGGCGCGTGGCCGTCGAGCCCGCTGACGTTGTTCGCCGAGTACGCCCGCGCGCTGACCGCTCTGCTGCGCGGGGAACGGGTCCGGGTCGCAGGCCGGTACGTGCGGCTCGACGACGCCGGGCTGGAGACCGCTCCGGAGACGGTCCCGCCGGTGCTCGCCGGAGTGCGCGGCCCGAAGTCGCTCGCCGTGGCCGGGGCCGAGCTGGACGGCGTGATCCTGGCCGAACCGGCGCCCGCCGAGTACATCGCCGCGGCCCGCCGGATCCTGCCACCGCACAAGCAGGTCGTGGCCTTCGGGCACGCGGTGGTGGACCCCGACCCCGAGGCGGCCCGCGCCCGGGTGCGGCCGCTGCTCACCGCGATCGGGGATCCGCAGCTGTCCGCGCACGTGGACCCGCTGCCGTTCGCCTCCGAGCTGCGGGCGTTGCGTGCGCGGCACCAGGACGGGGACTCCTTCGCGGCGGCGTTGCCCGGGGAGTGGGTGGACGAGCTGACGCTGGCCGGTCCCGCCGACGTCGTGCGGCGGCGGATCGCCGGCCTCGGCGCGGATTCGGTGGTGCTGATCCCGGTGGGAGACGACCGGCTCGCCGCGCTCGGCGCACTGGCCACGGCACTGTGAACCTGGCCGGGCAGTGTTGCCGAGGACGCCGGCCCCGCCCGGACCCGGCTCACCGCGCGCTTGCGCCACCTCCCCGCCGGGGGAGTACCGCCTGCGGGACGACACCGGCAACCGGGACATGGCCGGCCGGTTCGACGGGTTCCTGGCCGCCGGCAACGACGTGCGGACCCGGCGCTGGTCGCCTGTCCGCGGCACGTCGGCCAGGCGATGACCGGGCAGGCCGCGTTCCGCTGATCACCCGGCCGCCGCGGTGATCGCGGCGATCACCGCGGGGCCGTCCAGCAGCACCGGGTCGTTGTGGTCCGCGCCGGGCACCTCGACGGCCCGGCCACCGGCGGCCGCGGCCACGGCCCGGCTCTGCTCCGGCGGCACGATCGAGTCGGCGCCGCCGTAGACCACGGTGACCGGCGCGGGCACCCGCGCGACCTGCTCGGCGACCGGGAAGGTGTCCAGCAGCAACAGCCGCACCGGCAGGAACGGGTAGTGCCGCCGGGCGACCGCGGCGAGATCGGTGAACGGGGAGCGCAGCACCAGCGCCGCGGGCGGGAAGTCCACGGCGAGCCCGGCCACCACCGCCGCGCCCAGGCTCTCGCCGAAGTAGACCAGCGGCACCCGCGCCTGCGCGGCCAGGAACTCGCGGGCCGCGCGCACGTCCAGCGCGAGCCCGGCCTCCGTCGGCGAGCCCGGGTTGCCGCCGTACCCGCGGTAGTCCAGCAGCAGGGTCGCCACGCCCTCGGCGTGCAGGGCCCGCGCGAGCGGTGCGCGCAGCGACCGGTTGCCGGCGTTGCCCGGGGCCACCAGCACCGCCGCGCGCGGCGCGGCCACCGGGAAGTACCAGGCGGTGAGAGTCAGCCCGTCCGCGGTGCGCAGCGCGACGTCCCGGCCACCGGGGAGGACCTCCGCCGCGGACGGGACCGGGCCGCCCGAGGGCAGGTAGATGAGCCTGCGCTGGAACGCGAAGGCGCTGCCGAACACCACCGCCACGATGATGACGACCACCGCCGCGCCGATCAACAGCCGCCTGCGCACCACCCCATCATCCGCATGTGGCCGCAGTCACCGGCAGAATCGGGCCATCGTGTTAAAAAGGCTGCGAATATGATCGCGCGCTCCCCGACCGGGGTCGGCCACGGGGGAGCGCGCCCAGGAGTACGTCGACGTACGACACCCGGCGTTCGTCGTCCAACCGTGGACGAGGTGATTCGATGCTGGTCGGAGTGCTGAAGGAGGCCACCCCCGGCGAGACCAGGGTGGCCGCGACGCCCGCGACGGTGGCCCAGCTGCTCAAGCTGGGCTACGAGGTCGTGGTGGAGCCGGGCGCCGGTGAACTGGCGAGCTTCTCCGACGAGGCGTACGCCGAAGCAGGCGCGTCGATCGGGAACGCCGTGCAGGCGGAGATCGTCCTGGGGGTGAACGCGCCGGCCAAGGAGCAGCTGGACGCGATGAAGCCGGGCGCGACCCTGATCAGCCTGCTGGCCCCGGCCCTGAACAAGGAGCTGGTCGACGACCTGGCGAAGCGGCCCATCACCGCGATGGCGATGGACGCGGTGCCGCGGATCTCGCGGGCCCAGTCGCTGGACGTGCTGTCGTCGATGGCCAACATCGCCGGGTACCGCGCGGTGGTCGAGGCGGCGCACACGTTCGGCCGGTTCTTCACCGGGCAGGTCACCGCCGCGGGCAAGGTGCCCCCGGCGAAGGTCCTCGTCGTCGGCGCGGGCGTGGCCGGACTGGCCGCGATCGGCGCGGCGGGCAGCCTCGGCGCGGTGGTGCGCGCGACGGACCCGCGGCCCGAGGTGGCCGACCAGGTCAAGTCGCTGGGCGGGGAGTACCTGTCCATCGAGGCGCCCGACGTCGAGGTCTCCGCCACGGGCTACGCCAAGGAGATGAGCGACGACTACAAGGCCCGCGAGCGGCAGCTCTACGAGGAGCAGTGCCGCGACGTGGACATCATCATCACCACCGCGCTGATCCCCGGGAAGCCGGCGCCGCGGATCATCACCGCCGACATGGTCGCCTCGATGCGGCCGGGCAGCGTGATCGTGGACATGGCCGCGGCCAACGGCGGCAACGTCGAGGGCACCGTCGCCGGCAAGGCCGTCACCACGGACAACGGGGTGACGATCCTCGGCTACACCGACCTGCCCGGCCGGTTGCCCGCGCAGTCGTCGCAGCTGTACGGCACGAACCTGGTCAACCTGATGAAGCTGGTGACGCCGGGCAAGGACGGCACGCCGGTGTTCGACCTGGAGGACATCGTCATCCGGTCGATGACCGTGGTCCGCGAGGGCGAGCTGCTGTGGCCGCCACCCCCGGCGCAGGTGTCGGCCGCTCCCGCGCAGGCCACGCCGAAGGCCGCCGCCAAGGAGCCGGAGCCGGAGAAGAAGAAGCTGTCCCCGGCCGCCCGGATCGGGCTGACCGCGGTGGCGGGCGCGTTGCTGTTCCTGCTGGTCGCGGCGTCGCCGCCGGCGTTGCAGGGGCACCTGACGGTGTTCGCGATGGCGGTGGTGATCGGGTTCTACGTGATCGGGCACGTGCACCACGCGCTGCACACGCCGCTGATGTCGGTGACCAACGCGATCTCCGGGATCATCGTGGTCGGCGCGCTGTTGCAGGTCGGGCACGGCGGCGGGGCGGTGACCTGGCTGGCGTTCGCGGCGATCCTGCTCGCCTCGATCAACATCTTCGGCGGGTTCGCCGTCACCCGGCGCATGCTCTCGATGTTCTCCCGCAGCTGAGCCCGATCAGGAGACCTGAACTCATGACTCTCGACACGATCGCGCAGGCGGCCTACCTGGTCGCCGCGTTGTTGTTCATCCTGGCGCTGGCGGGGCTGTCCAAGCACGAGACCGCCAAGACCGGCAACGGGTTCGGCATCGCGGGCATGGTCGTCGCGCTGGCCGCGACCATCGCGCTGGCCGTGCACCGCGACATCTCCACCCTCGGCGTGGTGCTGATGGTGGTGGCGGTGGTGCTCGGCGCCGCCGTCGGCCTGCAGCGCGCCCGCGTGGTGCAGATGACCGGCATGCCCGAGCTGATCGCGCTGCTGCACTCCTTCGTCGGCCTGGCCGCCGTGCTGGTCGGCTGGAACGGCTACCTGGAGGTCGAAGCGCACCCCGAGGGGGCCGAGGCGCGGACGCTGGCCGCGCTCGGGCTGGGCGGGATCCACTCGGCCGAGGTGTTCATCGGCGTGTTCATCGGCGCGGTGACCTTCACCGGGTCGATCGTCGCGTTCCTGAAGCTGTCGGCGCGGATCAACTCCAAGCCGCTGATGCTGCCCGGCAAGAACTTCCTCAACCTCGGCGCGCTGGCGGTGTTCGTCGCGCTGACGGTGTGGTTCGTCATCGACCCGCAGCTGTGGCTGCTCGTCGTGGTCACCGCGGTGGCGCTCGCGCTGGGCTGGCACCTGGTGGCCTCGATCGGCGGCGGCGACATGCCGGTGGTGGTGTCGATGCTGAACAGCTACTCCGGCTGGGCGGCCGCCGCGAGCGGGTTCCTGCTGGAGAACAACCTGCTCATCGTCACCGGCGCGCTGGTCGGCTCCTCCGGTGCCTACCTGTCCTACATCATGTGCAAGGCGATGAACCGCTCGTTCATCTCGGTCATCGCGGGCGGGTTCGGGATCGAGGCCGGCCCGGCGGACGACACCGACTACGGCGAGCACAAGGAGATCACCGCCGACGGCGCGGCCGAGCTGCTGGCCGACGCGAGCAGCGTGATCATCACCCCCGGCTACGGCATGGCCGTCGCGCAGGCCCAGCACGGCGTCGCCGAGCTGACCCGGCGGCTGCGGGAACGCGGGGTCGAGGTCCGGTTCGGCATCCACCCGGTGGCCGGCCGCCTGCCCGGGCACATGAACGTGCTGCTCGCCGAGGCGAAGGTGCCCTACGACATCGTGCTGGAGATGGACGAGATCAACGACGACTTCGCCGGCACCGACGTCGTCCTCGTCATCGGCGCCAACGACACGGTCAACCCGGCCGCGGCCGAGGACCCCGGCTCGCCGATCGCCGGCATGCCGGTGCTGCGGGTGTGGGAGGCCAAAAACGTCGTGGTGTTCAAGCGGTCGATGTCCTCGGGCTACGCGGGCGTGCAGAACCCGCTGTTCTTCCGCGACAACTCCGCCATGCTCTTCGGCGACGCGAAGGAACGGGTCGAGGACCTGCTGCGGGCGCTGCCCGCCCCGAGCACGGCCGGGGCCGGGGCCCGCGCCGGGAGCTGAGGACGGTGAACCCGCCGGACGCGCGCATCCTGCGCGAGGAGGTCTTCGGGCCGGTCGCGCCGGTGACCACGTTCGAGGACGAGGACGAGGCCGTCCGGCTGG
>NZ_JBEXTZ010000187.1:0-7116 GCF_040614195.1 Amycolatopsis sp. NPDC006125 | reverse complement strand
ATGTCCGCGTCCTGCCACGGGTTCAGCGGCGTCACGCGCTGCGACTCGGGCGCGTAGTGCTTGGCGCGGCCCGGCGAGCCGCGGGGCGCGGCAACCCAGCCGGGCACTTCGCCACCGCCGGCGGCGCGCCGATACAGCCGGACCGAGCGCAACAGCTCATCACCTGGGCAGCCAACCGCCGCCTGCCTGGGCACTCTCACGCTCGGTCTCCTCGCGCCAACGCTATGGATTGAACGTCGTTCGCCAGGAGCCGCGCATTACGTATGCGCTGGTCACAAGTCGATCACCACCCCGACAGCCGATCGTGACTACGGCCGGTGGTGGGCTGCGTGTCGGGGTGACGGGAGGGGTTCGGGCAGCTCAACCAGCGTGCCATTCCCGTGCCAGTAGCCCCGGTCAACAGCGGTCAACCGCAGACCTCAGCGGGCCAGGAAGCAGCAGGTCAGCACAACCGGCCGCGCAGCAGACCCAATCTTCCAAACTCGTGGTGCGGGTTCGATTCCCGTCGCCCGCTCTCGTCGTCTCCGGGGTGGCGGTCGTTGGTACTGTTGCCGGGTGCCGCGGTTGATCCTGCTCAACGGTCCGCCCGCGTGTGGCAAGTCGACGCTCGCGGGGCGGTACGCCGAGGATCATCCGCTGACCCTGAACCTGGACGTCGACCGTGTCCGGAGCCTGATCGGCCGCTGGCGTGACGACCCGCACACCGCCGGCCTGCTCGCTCGCGGCGTCACGCTCGCCGCCGCTCGTGCGCACCTCTCAGCGGGGCACGACGTGGTGGTCCCGCAGTTCCTGGGCCGGACGACGTTCATCGACCAGCTCGAATGCCTCTCCCGCGAAGTCGGAGCCGCGTTCCACGAGATCGTGCTGCTCGACAGCAGGGAGAACGTGCTGCGGCGCTTCGCCGAGCGCACCCGCGCGGCAGCCGATCCACTGCACGTCGAAGCCCACGAGATGATCGGGCGCGACGGCGGGTTCGACGACCTGTCGGTGATGTACGACCGGTTGATGGAGGTGATCGCGGCCCGGCCACAGGCCCGGATCGTGCACGTCGAGGAGGGCCAGGTGGAACTGACCTACCACGCACTGCGGCGCAGCCTGGGATGAGACGACGTGGACGACCACCTGCGCGCCGACGTCGAGACGCTCTGGCGCTACCACCACCTGGACCACGAGTCGCGGCGGACGGATGTCGGGGTGGGGCTCGGGAGTCATGATCTCGGGGTCGCCGACCACACCGCCGAGCTGTACCACGCCGGCCGGTTCCCGCTGGTCGTCTTCACGGGCGCCAACGCGCCCACCACGGTCGACCTGTTCCCGCGCGGCGAGGCCGTCCACTTCGGCGAGCACGCTCGAGCCCGCGGCGTGCCGGCGGCGGCCATCCGGCTCGAGACCCGCGCCACCAACACCGGCGAGAACATCACCTTCACCCGCCGGCTGCTCGCCGACCTCGACATCCGGTCCGTGACGCTCGTCTCGCGCCCCTACCAGCAGCGCCGCGCCTACGCGACTTGCCGCAAGCTGTGGCCCGAGGTGGACGTCGTGTGCGCCGCCAAACCGCAAACCCTCGACGAGCACCTGCACACCATCGGCGACGAAGACCGGGTGATCAACATGCTGGTCGGCGACACACAACGGATCACCCTCTACGCCGAGCGGGGTTTCGCGATCCCCCAACCCTTCCCGGCGAACGTCCACAGTGCCCTGCAGCGCCTCATCGCCGCGGGGTTCACCAAACGCCTGGTCTAGCCTCGCACCCCGTGGATCTGCTCCCCTTCGACGAATACGTCGCAAGCGCATGGCGGCCGGCGTCCTGTTCCGCGACGACGCCGGGCGCGTGTTGCTCGTCGAACCCTCGTACAAGCCGTACTGGGACCTGCCGGGCGGCACCGTCGACGCCGAAGAGTCACCGTGGGCAGCCGCGACGCGAGAGGTCCGCGAAGAGCTCGGCATCGAGCGCCCCCGTGGCGATCTCCTCGTCATCGACCACCGCAAATCCGGGGATCGCCTGCCCGAGGGCCTCTACTTCGTCTTCGACGGCGGGCTCATCACCGAAGCCGAAGTCGCCGCCCTCACGCTCACCGATCCCGAGATCCTCTCGGCGCGCCTGTTCACCCGCGACGAGCTGCCCGCCAAGACCCGCCCGTCACTGGTCGCCCGGATCGACGCCGCCGTCGAACGTCCGGTCCTGCTGGACACCCAGTGACGACACACATTCCCGGCACCGGGGCAGCTTGCGCCACGCGTGGGTTCTCTCGGACGGGATGCAGCGCCTCCCGCAGTTCGACCGCAGCCCGGTCCTCGGATGGTAGTCGCGCGCCGGGGAGACCCAGTGGGTGGCTCCGGCGTCGCTGTCGGGGAGCCAGCCCCAGTAAACGCACAGTTCCAAAGGCGATCTGCCGTGCATGCGCGGCATCGTGGCGAACACCGGCACACGGCGAACACCAGCCACACCGCCGGTAACACACGGCTTACGAACATGCGCCCACTGTTTACCCGCCCACCTGCCGCGCCGTCGCCATCGCCCGCTCCGTCTCCCAGAACGCCCGCATCGACCGGACCAGCCCGTCCTCGCCCACCCGGTACACGAACACGCCCTCGGTGACGACGCGATACCCACCCGGCAGGTACGTCGTGATCGTCCCGACGTTCGCCACCTCGTCGCCGGCCGCGAACGAATCCTTGATCACGAACTCGAACCGCTCGACCTTCGCGATCGCCAGGTCCCAGAACGCCGCGATCCCGTCGTGGCCGTGGTGCCCGCGACCCTCCTCGTCGAACATCGACTTGCCGACCGGGTCCTCGATCACCGCGTCCGGCGCGAACAACGCCAGCCACTCGTCCTTCGCGCCGCGGCAGGTCGCGTTCATCGACCGCCACGCGGCGACCCGGGCCGGCGGCTGCTCGGCCTCGACGTCCCAGCACACCTGAACACCCATGACACGCCCCCTCAGAACCGGGAAATGACCTCGTCGGCGAACTTGCGGATCGCGTCCTTCTTCGGTCCGACCGGATCGCCGAACCCGATGCCGTCGAACACCCACGGCTGCGTGACTATGTCGGTCACGCCGATCTCGGCCTGCTCGCGGTAGCCGTCCAGGCCGAACCGGTCGATGCACACCGCCTGGATCTCGAACGGCACGTCGGCCCGCCCGTACTCGGCACGCAGCTCCGCGAGCCGCGAGATCGTGGAGCGCAGGTCGTCGAACTTCATCATCGCCGAGGACCAGCCGTCACCGACCCGCGCCGCGCGCTTCAACGCCACCTCGGTGTGCCCGCCGATGTAGAACGGCACGTGCTCCGACGGCGCCGGGCTCATCTGCAGCTTGTCGAAGTCGAAGAACTCGCCGTGGTACTCGACCATCCCGCCGTCCAGGATCAGCCGCAGCACCTCGATCGCCTCGTCCACGCGCTTGCCGCGCTTCGCGTACGGGGCGCCGCACCACTCGAACTCCTCCGGCGACCAGCCGACGCCCAGCCCGAGCCCGAACCGGTTGCCGGACAGCACCGCGACCGACCCGACCTGCCGCGCGAGCAGCACCGGGTTCCGCGAGCCGAGTTTGAGCACCGACGTGTAGAACTCGATCCGCTCCGTCACCGCGGCCATCGTCGCGACCGCCACCAGCGGGTCGGCCCATGGCGTATCCGCGGTCCAGAACCGGCTGCCGTCCGGCGTGTACGGGTACTCGGCGGACACGTGCTCGGAGTAGAACAGCGAGTCCGGCAACGCGATCGAGGAGAAGCCGCACTCCTCGGCGGTGCGCGCTAGCTCGGTGAACTGGTCCAGGGGGTTCATCGCGACCGAGAGGGTGAACTTCATGCGACCGAGACTATAACGTGTTCTAGTTTTCGTCGAGAGCGGAACAGCTTGCGGTCGCGTTCCGGCAGCTCACAGACTGGTCACCGTGATCCAGGAATTCGCCGGCGACGTCGCGTCGGACTACGCGCGCTTCCGCCGCGGGTACCGGGCGGAGGTCTTCGACCTGCTGGCGGCGGAGTTCCCGCTCGGCCGGGTGCTGGACCTGGGCTGCGGCACCGGTCAGCTGACCGTGCCGATGGCCGCCAGGGCGGGCGCGGTGATCGGCATGGACCCCTCCCCCGACATGCTCGCGCACGCCCGCGCCGCCGAGGTCGGAAACGTCGTGTGGGTCGTCGGCGCGGACAGCGACGTGCCCACGCTGGAGCCCCTGCTCGGCGCGGGCGGTCTCGACCTCGTCACCATCGGCCAGGCGCGCACTGGATGGACCCCGGCCCGCTGTTCGCGGCGCTGTCCCGCCTGCTCCGGCCGGGCGGCGGCGTCGCGGTGATCGCCAACGGCACCCCGGTCTGGACGCAGCGCACCCGGTGGGCGACGGCGATCCGGCAGGTGTCCACCCGCTGGCTGGGCGCGCTGGACTTCCCAACCTGCGGCAGCAGCGACGCCGAGCGCGCGCGGTACCGGGACCTGCTCGAACGGGCCGGGTTCACGCGGGTGCGGGAACATCGCCTTGATCACACCGAGCGGCTCGGTCTCGACGAGGTCGTCGGCGCCTTCTACTCCGCGGGCGCGCTGGAAAAGCTCGACGCCGCAGGCCGGCGCGGTTTCGACGCCGACCTGCGGGCCGCGCTCCGCGAAGCCGAACCCGGCGGCGTCTTCACCGAGGAGGTGCCCGTGCGTTTCCTGTGCGCGAGCTGGGAACCATCGGCGTAGCGCCCGCGTTGTCCGGTTCAAGACACCGAACTTCCGGGAGTAGCCATGGGCACCACGATCACCGTGATCGTGCTCCTCGTCCTCATCGTGGGCGGCATCGCCTACTTCGCGAAGGCCCAGGCCGCCACGCGGCGGCGCCAGCTCGACGACGCGAAGGCCGACGCCCGGCGCCTGGTCGAGCGCCTGGGTGGCCAGGTGCTGAACCTCGTGGGTTCGAACGAGCCGGCGAAGCAGGCACTGGCCGACGCGTCCGAGCGCTACAACGCGGCGGGCTCGCAGCTGGAGCAGGCGCAGACGGCCGAGCAGGCCAAGCTCGTCAAGGAGACCGCGCTCGAAGGCCTCTACTACGTGCGCGCGGCGCGCGAGGCGATGGGCATGGACCCCGGCCCCAAGCTGCCCGAGGAGGCCGAGCGCGAGCGCGCGGGCAAGGTCACCGAGCACCGCAGCGTGGACGTCGAGGGCAGGCACTACGAGGCGTCGCCGAACCCGGGCGACAACACGCCCTACTACTACCCGGGTGGCCGCGTGGCCGGGCGCCCGGTGCCGCAGGGCTGGTACAGCGAGCCGTGGTGGAAGCCGGCGCTCGTGGCGGGCGCGTGGGGCCTGGGCTCGATGTTCCTGTTCAGCGCGATGTTCAGCGGCATGGCAGGCATCGCGAGCGCGTCGGCGTGGGAGTCCGGCTACGACGCCGGCCAGGAGGACGCGATGGCCGACGCGGGAGCCGACGGCGGCGACATGGGTGACGCCGGCGGCGACGCGGGCGGGGACTTCGGCGGCGACATGGGCGGCGACTTCGGAGGCGACTTCGGCGGGGATTTCGGCGGCTTCTGACGCCTCACCGCACAGCGGGCCGGACACCACGTCCGGCCCGCTTTTTCACGCCGCCTGGCAGACCGGGCACCAGTAGAGGTTCCGCCCGGCCAGCTCGGTGTGGGCGATGGGCGTGCCGCAGATCAGGCACGGCTGGCCGGTGCGCCGGTAGACGTACACCTCGCCGCCGTGCCGGTCCTGCCGCGGCGCGCGGCCGGTGACCTCGGGCAGGTGCTCGTCGTCCACGGTGTCGATGCGGCCGATCCGCACGCCCTTGCGCATCAGCGCGACGAGGTCGGTCCACATCTCCTTCCACTGCACGTGGTCCAGCGCGCGGCCGGGCACCATCGGGTTGATGCGGTGCCGGAACAGCACCTCCGCGCGGTACACGTTCCCGACGCCGGAGATGACCGACTGGTCCATCAGCAGCGCGGCGATCGACGTGCGGGACGCCGAGATCCGCTGCCACGCCTCGTCCGGACGGGCGTCGCGGCGCAGCGGGTCGGGGCCGAGGCGCGCCTTGATCGCGTCGACCTCGTCCGGAGTCAGCAGCTCGCACCGGGTGGGGCCGCGCAGGTCCGTCCAGTGCGTCCGGCCGGTCAGCCGCAGCCGGACCTGGCCCACCGGCGGGGTTTCCGGCAGTTTCGCCTCGGTGAACGTGCCGTACAGTCCCAAGTGGACGTGCACCGATCCGAGCGGGCCGAAGTCGTGGAACAGGTGTTTGCCGTAGGCCTCGGCCTTCAGCATGACCTGACCGTCCAAAAGGGCCGCCTCGCTCGCGAAGCGGCCCTGCGGACTGGAAACGCCCACCGGCGCGCCCGCGTACCGCCGCTGGTGCAGGCGGGCGAGCCGGTGGAGGGTGTGCCCTTCGGGCATCAGGCAGGCAGCGGCGGCGGGGTGCCGGTGCGCTCGTAGTCGAGCATCTGCTGCACGCGGCGGCCGTGCCGCTCGTCCTCCGACGGCGGGGTCGACAGGAACGCGTCGACGATCGCGGTGGCTTCCTCGACGGTGTGCATGCGCGCACCGAGGCCGATGAGCTGCGCGTGGTTGTGCTGGCGGGCGAGCTCGGCGATCTCCGGCTTCCAGGCCAGCGCGGCCCGGGCGCCCTTCACCTTGTTCGCGGCGATCTGCTCGCCGTTGCCGGAACCGCCGATGACGATGCCCAGGCTGCCCTCGTCCGCCACCACTCGGCGGGCGGTCTCGATGCAGAAGGCCGGGTAGTCGTCGGCGGCGTCGTAGACGGCCGGGCCGATGTCGGTGACCTCGTGGCCCTGGCCCTTCAAGTACTCGACCAAGTGGTTCTTCAGCTCGAAGCCGGCGTGGTCTGATCCCAAGTAGACGCGCACGGGTGGAGTCTCGCATCCGGGTGGGACCCGGGCATGCTGGGGGGTGTGGACGCGTTCGCCCAGGACGGGCATGACCTGCGGTTGGAGTGGGGTGCGGAAGGGGTCGCCGGGCTGGGGCGGGAGTGCGCGGTGCTGATCGTCGTGGACGTCCTGTCGTTCAGCACGACGGTGGACCTGGTGACGGGCCGCGGCGGCCGGGTCCGTCCCCTGCGCTGGCGCGGTGGCCGGGTGCCGCGGCCCGGCGCGGTGGGCCGGGATCCCCGGCTGCGCCAC
>NZ_JBEXTZ010000186.1:0-7299 GCF_040614195.1 Amycolatopsis sp. NPDC006125 | reverse complement strand
GCTCGCCGCGGTGCGACGAGCCGCCTTCTCCCCTGTCAGTTGAGGGTCGACCGCCGGCGCAGGAACCACGCGCCGGCGCCGGCCAGGGCGCCGAGACCACCGATGGCGAGGCTCACCACCGGCACGACCCGCACCGTCTTGGAACCGGTGTTGTTGCCCGGGTCGCTGTCCGGGTCGTTCCCGGTGACCTGGGCGGCGTTGGTCAGGTACTTCGCCGCCCCGTCCCCGTTGACCGCGTCCACCGTGCCGGAGATCTCGTAGCTCACCGAGTCACCGGCGGCTAGCGGGCCACCGGTGCAGGTGATCACGCTGTCCGAGCCGATCGAGCAGCCCGCGGGCACCTGCACGTCGACCAGGCCGGCCGGGATCGGGTCGGTCACGGTGTGACCGGAGGACTCCGCCGGGCCGAGGTTCATCACCGTGAGCGTGTAGGTGATGCGGTCGCCGGGCTGCACCTCGTCCTGCGGTGCGGTCTTGCTCAGCGCCAGGTCGGCGCTCGGGTCCGGCTCCACGAACGTGACCGTCGTGTTCGCGGGCGGGTTGAGCCCCACCAGCGACATGTTGCCGGGACCGTTGGTGTAGCTGCCTGCCGTGCCGGAGGTCACCGGCACGCTCACGGTGCACGACGCCATCCCCGCGGTCAGGTTGCCGGTCACGCTGACCGACGTGGCGCCGGCCGCCGCGGTCACCGCACCGCTCGGGCAGTTCGTCGTCCCGGCGCCTGCCACCGTCAGCCCGGCGGGCAGCGCGTCGGTGAACGACCAGCCGTTCTTCGCCGCCAGCTCGCTGGTGTTGGTGATGGTGAACGTCAGCGTCGACGTCCCGCCGGTGTTCACCTCCACCGGGCTGAACGACTTGTCCAGCTGCGGCGTCACGTCCAGGATCTTGATGTTGTCGAAGGCGTGGTCGTTGCCGGTGCCGCTGGGCTGGTTGTTGACCATCTGCACGCCGATCGAGCTGCCGTTGACCAGCACCGCGCCGTTCGACGTGTAGGTGCCGACAGTGGCCGACTTGGCCGGCGCCGAACCGATCTGGGGCACGTTGATCGTCCGTGACGCGCTGCAGCCGTCGATCTGGGAACCGACCGGGATCGCCGTCCCCGCCCCGTCGAGCAACGAGAACTGCAGCAGCGGGTGGTTGGCGAAGCAGTTGATCGCCGCGACGTCCACGCTGAACGTGACGAACCGGTTGCTGCCGCTGAACGGGATGTTCGAGGCGGTCTTGAACTCGACGTGCGGAGCACCCGGGTTGCCCGAGGTCATGGCCGACACCGCGTAGTTGCTGCCCGGGGCGATGCCGGTGTAGACGCCCAGCGCGTAGGCCATCTGCTGCACCGCGTTCCAGGTTCCCTGGTTCCCGCAGTCGTTGACCTGGGCGGTGGGCGCCACCGGCTGGGCCGGCGAGGCGATCCAGCCGTTGCACTGCCGCAGCCACGGCGCGTCGGCGGTGTATCGCTGGCCGCTGGCCCCGGCGTACTGGTTCAGCCGGACGATCGGGGTCGCGGCCGGACGGTTCTGGAAGTTCTCGGCGTAGATCGTCGTCGGCGCCTGTGGTGTGCCGGGCGACCCGGGGGTGGTGGCCATCGCGAACGACGCGCCGGCCGCCGCGACGACCGCCGCCACCCCGGCCACCGCGCCGGCCCGGCGCACCATGGACGACTTCCACCATTGTCGTGGTCGCGTCACGTCTCCTCCTCCATCGCAAAAGCTCCAATCCGATCGAGACGGTGCGAGCGGAACCGCCCGCGTAGACAAGACGGGACGAACTCACGCCGACATGACGCGCCCGGTGTCCGGTCGCCCCACCGTGGTGCCGTGCACCTGCGGAACTCCGCGCGGCGCCTCGTCCGATCGGAGGAGGTGTCGCGTGTGGACACCCGGCTCAGCCCGCCTCGATCGGCACGGTCCGGACGCCGGACAGACTCGCGTGGACGATCAGCCGCTGGTAGCTGGCCCACTTCGGGTTGCACGTCGTCAGCGTGAGAACCGGTTCGACCGGCTGCGCGCCCGGATCGCCGGGCACCGGCGCGATCACGCCGACGTCATCAGGCCGGACGATCTCGGTGCCGGTGACCGTGTAGGTGTACTCGGTCGCGCCGGCCTGAACCTGGATCGCGTCGCCCGCGGCGAGCCGGTCCAGATCCCAGAACACGCGCGGCGCGCGGTGCCCGGCCACGGCGAAGTTGCCCGGCTGGCCGGGAAAAGCGGTGCCGGGATAGTGGCCCGGACCGCGCCGCAGGTCGGCCAGTGTCACACCCTCCACGACCACCCAGCGCGCGCCCAGCCGCGGGATGGACAACCGCACCAGTGGCTGCCCCTGGGCCGGCACCGCCGCGTCCCACGGGTTGCCGACCACCGGCGCGGGCAGACCGGACGGATCCGGCTGCTCCCACTGCTGAATCAGTTCCTGCTCCAGCGTGCGTTGTTCCGCGCCGGTGCGGGCCGGCACGACGTACAGCTGGTAGACCACGAACAGCAAGGCGACGAAGCCGAGCGTGAGGCAGGTGCTCCCGAGGGCGCCGTAAACCCGTGGTTTCCACCCGATCCGCGGCCTCGCGGCGGCTGTGCTCACCGAACCTCCCATGCGGAACCCCCGCTCACACCGGTTCCAGTTCCCTTTCCCGTTCGCCGGCCCGCTCGGCGCCCGTGACCTCCCGCGTGCGCCTGCGCTGCCAGGGCCACGGCACGCCGGTGTTCGGCAGCTTCTGCCCGGGCAGGAACTGGTCCGGCCGGCCGATCTTGTCGATCGCGCCGAGCGCCGCCACCAGCGCGGGGAACAACAGGAACGTGCTGTAGACCACGAAGACCGAGTGCTTGACGATGTCGTTGAGCCCGTCCGACAGCAGCACGGACGCCAGCTGCGCCACGGTGTTGAGCGAGAGCGCCACGAGCAGCCAGCCGATGCTCCGGCCCGCGGCGCCGAGCCGCCGGTGCAGGGCGAGCCACGCGCCGAGCGCGAGCGAACCCAGCCACAGCACGGGGAACACCACCCAGCGGACCGGCCGGAACAGGGTGAACAGCGCTCCCCCGGCGAACACCCGGTTTTCCTGGCTGTAGGCCGGTTTCCCGCTGTCCGGCAGGTAGTTGCCGAGGTAACCGGGCCGGGCCTGGGTCACCGCGTCCAGCCCGCGGTCGAGCACCGCGAAGATCCGCGCCGGATGGGTGGCGTAGAACTCGACGATCCTGGTCATGCTCATGTCGTCGAGGAACTCGCGGTAGCCCTGCGGCACCTCTCCCGGCCCGGACAGCGCCAGGATCGACTCGCCGTCGTACCGGGCCAGGCTCTCGTCCACGCCGAGGTCCCGCAGGTCCTGCCGCGGGTCCGAACCCAGGGGCAGGATCGTCCCGAACACCTGGTGGAAGTGGTAGATCTCGGTGAGCCACCGCGACTGCGAGCTCGCGAACTGGACACACCCGAACACGAGCAACCCGCAGATCACGACCGCGGGCGTCCGCCGCAGCGCACCCACCAGCGCCCGCCGCCCGCGCCCGCGCGGCGGTTCCGGGCCGAGTTCGCGGCGCGTCCTGCGCAGTTTCTCCAGCCACGGGAAGCGCACCGGCCGGACCAGCATGGCGGGCAGCACCCCGGCGAACATGGTGATCGTCTGGGTCTTCGCCATCACCGTCCACAACACCGCGGCCGACACCAGCAGCAGGTCGGCGACGGTCACGAAGTTCCGGCGCAACAGGCGGAGCAGCGCGGCGACGATCAGCAGCATCCCGATGAGCGCGGCCGGCTCGCTCAGCGGCGAGACGAAGTAGGGGGCGATCGTGGAGTCGGCGGTGAACAGGCCGATCAGGGACACCACCAGCACCCGCACCCACACCGGGAGCGGGAGCGCGGCGCAGATCAGCCCGATGGCCAGGCCGAAGAACACCGACACGACCACCCCGAGCACGCGCAGGTCGAGCGCGTGGTCGAAGCCGAACACCGGGGTGAGCAGTTTCGCCAGCCACAGGAAGTACCACTGGCTGCTCAGGTACGGCTCGCCGGTGCCACCCGCGCTGCACGCTTCGCCGTACCAGACGTGGGTGTCGTACACCGGGTTCAGGTAGGCCCAGGTGTCGTGGCCGTTGGGCACGGCGGCGACCTGGAGCTGGCACATCAGGCGGTGACCGTCGAAGTTGTCCGCCAGCCCGACCGCGCCGCCGACGAACAGGCGGGCCAGCATGATCATGGTCCACAGCACGCACAGCGCGGTGGAGACCACGGGGATGCGCCGCCCCGGCTCAGCAAGCCAGGACCAGGTGCGCCGCACGGCGGTCACGCGCTCGCCCCCGCCGGGTAGGCCCGGACACTCCGGTCCAGGGTCACCGCCGGATCCGACGGCGCCAGCCAGCACCGGCCCACCCGGCTGTCCTGCCGGATCGACGGGTCGCCGGGCACCTCGACCACGACCGTGAGATCCGGCCGCGACGCCGGCGGCGCGCCCAGGTAGGCCTCCGCTTCGGGGCCGCACAGCTGGTGCGCCACGCCGACCATGAAGTCCCGGCCCTTCTCCACCTGGTCCGGGCCGAACAGCAGCCACGGGTTGACCAGCTCGCGGTTGTGCGGCTGGTCGCACGTCACCTCGCTGCCGTCGAGACGGCACGTGCGGAAACGGGACCCATCCGGGGTCTTCAGGGAGTCCTTGAACGGGAACGACACCGCCACCGGCGTCAGCTGCCCACGGGGCACGTTCATCACGTCGCACCGCATCCGCCGCTCGCCGCCGCGCCACTCCTCCTCGGTCGGGAAGAAGGCGACGGTCGTGAGGCCGCGGACGGCGTCCCGCTCGTCCGCGCCCACGTAGGCGTTCAGCACGTCACCGCCGCACAGCGGGGGTCCTTCCTTCTGCAGCAGCACCGGGCTGGGCCGCTCCGGCTGCGCGGCCAGGTCGGCGGGCAGCTCCACCACCTGGTAGGTCTCGGTGGTGTGCTCGCTGTCGCACGGCACCACCGGTTTGGTGTCGGTCAGGAACGCCCACGAGGTCTCGACCGGCTGATCGAGCCGGTGGCACGCCCCGACGTCCCACTTGGTGCGCAGCTCTCCCGCGCCGAGGCCGGGCGGGCTCTGGATGAAGCCCGCGGCGGCCAGCGCGACCCCGCCCAGCGTGACGATCACCAACAAGCTTGCCCAGGCGCCCCGGGCGATTGCGCGTCGCACTGTTCCCGACCTCATTTCGTGACGGCGCCGACGGCCGGCGCCCGCGCCCCGGCCAGCTCGCTGTTGCGCTGTGTCTTCTTCCAGCTGCCCCGGCCACTGACGAACCGGCCGAAGGCCCGCCAGGCGATGACGTAGTTCAGGACCGAGTACAGCGCGACCGACAGTCCGTAGTAGACGGCGGAGCGGCGGGTCACCCCGGGTTCGCAGCGGGACCGGTAGAACCAGCCCCAGATCGCGAACTCCGCGATCCCCACGACGCCGTAGGCGAACATGAGCAGCAGGCCGCCGTTGGCCAGGAAGCCGGCCATGAAGTCGCGGTAGGCCGCGGCGTTGAAGGCGAAGACCGCCAGCGGGATGACGTACACGATCGAGCCGACGACCTGGACCCACGGCCGCAGCATGAAGTAGAGGATCTCCAGGAAGCCTGCGGTGGAGAAGCACGGCGATCCCCACACCCGGGGCAGGTACCGGAGGCACTGCATGGATCCCTGCGCCCACCGGGTGCGTTGCACCACCAGGGGCGGCAGGCTCCACAACGCCTCCTGGTCCACCCAGGACCCTCGGCTGTAGGCCGTCCGCCAGCCCGCGAGCATCAGCCGCAGGCCCAGCTCGAAGTCCTCCAGGAGCGCGTTGCCCCAGGGTTCCGCCGTCTCCCCCGCGATGCTGTCCAGCGCGGTGAGCCGGTTCATCTGGCCGTTGCCGCCCATGTTCACGGTGCCCGTGCGGCGACGGATGATCTGCATGGCCGAGATCGGGCCGCGGAACTCGATGTCCTGCATGCGTGCGAGCATCGCCGCGAACTTGTTCGCCAGCGGCCCCTTGCCCGGCAGCGGCCGCTGGACGTCCCGGTTGACCATCCGGACCTCGACCTGCACGGCGCCGACCGCCTGGTCGGCGAACGCGTCCGGTCCTGCGCACAGCTCGAGCATGTTGGCCGACGGCCTGCCGTCCGCGTCCACCACCACGACGATCGTGCGGGCCCGCAGCTCCGAATCGCCGACGTGCCGGCTGATCTCGCGGTAGCCGTGGTTCAGCGCGGCGCCCTTCCCCTTGCGGGCGTCGGGCAGTTTCCGCGCCAGCAGGTGGATGCGGGGGTTGCCCGCCGCCCGCTCGGCGACGATGGCCGCGGTGCCGTCGCCGGAGGCGTCGTCGATCACCCACAGGTGCGCCTCGGGGAAGGTGCTCTCCAGGTACGCGAGCGTGCCGCCGATCACGGCCTGCTCGTCGCGGCAGGGGATGACGAAGTGCCAGTCCAGCTCGCCGGGGTCGCCCGGCCGCTCCGGCTTCGCCTTGACGAACCCGCGCACCAGGATGCACACATAGGCCAGGAAGACCAGTCCGAGGAAGAACGACAGGCTGATCGAGACTTCCAGCAGGCTCATCGGCCGTCCGCCTCCCGGCCCCGTCCGGTCGTGATCCTGATGTAGAGCAGGATCGCGACACCGCCCGCGGTGAGCATCACCAGCGACCCGATGAGGACGTGGGCCCAGTCGAGCCCGGTCTCGCCGAAGCGGCCGCCGAGCATCACGATCAGCATCAGCCGGATGTTGTTGGCGACCGCGATGATGAGGAAGCCGAGCAGCGTCGCGAGGACGAGCCGCACCCGGGAGCGGGCCCTGGACAGGAACAGCGCGCCGGAGGTCAGGAACAACGGGGCCACGAGCAGGGCGCTGCTGCAGGCCAGGGAGACGTTGATGCCCATGACGCCGGGCGAGGCCGACGTCCGGAAGTACAGCACCGGATGCCCGGGCACGGCGAAGGTGAATTGCCCGGAGACAGCGGTCACCAGTTCGCCGGCGAGCCACGTCTCGAAGATCCGGTAGCTGTCCTGGAAGGCGATCAGGGCCACCGCGACGCCGAAGCACAGCGCCGCGGCCAGCCATCCCAGCCAGGACCGGTGCGTGTGCCCGGACGGGTTCGCCGGGATCCCGGACCAGGGAACGGCGGCGCTCTCGCTCGTCACGCGCCCTCCCCCGTCGCCGCCCACCGGTTCGCCGGGCCACTTTCAGCTGTGCACATCGCTGATCCCACAGTCCTCTCGCTCTCTCAGCCGTGCCTGCGATCCGCGTCCTGGCTTGCCAGGCTCGTCCTGGGCTCCGGTGTTCGCGGTGTTGTCCGTGGTCACGCCGATCAGCTTAACCACGCCCACCGACG
>NZ_JBEXTZ010000185.1:0-7606 GCF_040614195.1 Amycolatopsis sp. NPDC006125 | reverse complement strand
GCCGGACGCTCTGGGCCGGGCCGCCCGGCGCGGTCACCGACAGGTCGAGCGGCTCCGCAGCGACCGCGCCGAGCTCCGCGAGCGCGGGCGCGGCCAGGACCAGCGGGCCGACCAGGTCGCCGTAGCCCGACGCGAGGTGCGCGGCGTGATCCGGCACCGCCCGTGGCAGGGGCTTCAGGCCGGGCGGGAACACCGCCGCGTCGTCGAGGAACCCGGCGAACACGCTCACTTCGGCCCCCGCCCGGCCCAGGTCCACGAGTAGTTGCCGTCCTCGGCCGCGCGACCGCCCTCACCCAGCTCCAGCGGGCGGAACGTGTCGACCATGACAGCGAGCTCGTCGAAGTACTCCACGCCGATGCTGCGCTCGTACGCGCCCGGCTGCGGGCCGTGCGAGTGCCCGCCCGGGTGCAGCGAGATCGAGCCCTGCCCGATGCCCGAGCCCTTGCGGGCCTCGTAGTCGCCGCCGCAGTAGAACATGACCTCGTCGGAGTCCACATTGGAGTGGTAGTACGGCACCGGGATGGACAGCGGGTGGTAGTCCACCTTGCGCGGCACGAAGTTGCAGATGACGAAGTTGCCGCCCTCGAACACCTGGTGCACCGGCGGCGGCTGGTGCACGCGGCCGGTGATCGGCTCGAAGTCGCTGACGTTGAACGTGTACGGGTACAGGCAGCCGTCCCAGCCGACCACGTCGAACGGGTGCTGCGGGTACACGAACCGGGTGCCGACGATGCCGGTGCTGCCGCGGTGCTTGATCAGCACCTCGACGTCGGTGCCCTCGACCAGCAGCGGCTCGGTGGGCCCGTGCAGGTCGCGTTCGCAGTAGGGCGCGTGCTCCAGCAGCTGGCCGTACTTGGACAGGTACCGCTTCGGCGGCGTGATGTGCGAGTTCGCCTCGATCGCGTACGCCCGCACCGGGCCGTCCGGCACCCAGCGGTGCGTGGTGGCGCGCGGCAGGATCACGTAGTCGCCCTGGCGGAACGGCAGCACGCCGAACACGGTTTCGACGACGCCCTCACCGGACTCGACGTAGACGCACTCGTCGCCGATCGAGTTGCGGTACAGCGGGGACGCTTCGCCGGCCACGACGTAGGAGATGCGCACGTCGCCGTTGCCGAGCACGAGGCGCCGCCCGGTGACGACGTCGTTGGACTTCCACTCCTCGCCGGGGAACAGCTCGTGCAGCTTGAGGTGCCGCGGCTTGAGCGGGTGGTTGGCCTCGGTGGTCAGGTCCGGGAGCTCCCAGACCGTCGAGTCGACGATCGCCGACGGGATGTTGCGGTGGTAGAGCAGCGACGAGTCGCTGGAGAAGCCCTCCTCCCCCATCAGCTCCTCGTAGTACAGGCCACCCTCGGGAGTGCGGTGCTGCGTGTGCCGCTTCGGCGGAACCGCACCGACCTGCCGGTAGTACGCCATGACCTCGCCTCCTTGCCGGTCCGATGTAGTAAATGTATGTACTACTTCGCCGACGCGCAAGGGTCAGTTGCGGCCACGCACGTCGAACTGGTCGCGGTTGGTGATCAGCTTGTCCAGCAGCATCACCAGAATCCGCTGCTCGGCCTCGGTGAGCACGCTGGTCCATTCGTGCTCGCGCTCGTTGTGCTCGCGGAACACCTCGACCATCTCGGCGCGGCCGCGTTCGGACAGCGACAGCAGCACCGAGCGGCCGTCGTGCTCGCCGGGCGTGCGCTCCAGCAGCCCGTCGGCCACGAGTGTCTTCGACAGGTTGGACACCGCCGCGCGGCTCATGCCGGTCAGCTCGGCGGCCTTCTTCGCCTCCAGCGGGCCGGCCAGCCAGGTGACGAACAGCAGCCGGAACCCGGACCAGGACTGGCCGCGCGGCCGGTGGACGCTGGCCTCCAGGTCGTAGGTGACGATGTTGGAGGCCCGGTTCAGCGTCAGCAGCACCTCGGTGGCGAGCTGGTGCCGGAAGCCGAACTCCTCGGCGAGCCTGCGGTTGGCGAGCTCGACGAAGGACCAGAAGTCGAGCTCGCCAACACCACCGTCCGCCATGACCGCAACCCTATCGCCAGAAGAAGTAGTTAATATCTAAACTACCTCGCGGGCCGCCGCGGCGCCACGCCGTTCCCTCGTCACCTTGAGGAAGGACAGCATCACGGCGCAGACGACCAGGCACGCGATCGGGAAGTACAGGCCCACCGACACGTCGTCGGCGGTGGCGTTCTTGCCGATCACGTACGGCCCGAAGAACCCGCCCAGCGCGGCGATCGAGTTGATCGCGGCCAGCCCGACCGCGGTGTGCTCCTTGGACAGCACCCGCGAGGCCAGCGCCCAGTACGGCGCGAGGTAGCCGAGCACGCCGATCGCGACCAGCGACAGGCAGATCAGCGCCGCCACCGGGGTGTGCCGGAACTGGATCGTGCCGAACAGGCCGATCGCGGCCAGCAGCATCATCGCGACGACGTGCCCGCGCCGCTCCCCCGTCCGGTCGGAGTTGCGGGCCACCAGCAGCATGCCGGCCGCGCCGACGATCCACGGGATCACGCCGAGGAACCCGATGTTGGTCGCCGAGTAGGACGGGTCCATCTGCTTGACGATCTGCGGCAGGAAGAAGGTGAACCCGTACAGGCCGCACGCGGCGAACAGGTTCGCGAAGGCCATGTAGAGCACCTTGCGGTCCTTCATGACCCGCAGCTGGCCGAGGAAGGTCTCCTTCTGCTCGGGTGCGTAGTCGGAGTTGATCTCGGTCTCCAGCCACTCGCTCTCCGCGCGGGAGAGGAACCTCGCCTGGCTGGGCTTGTTCGGCAGGTAGACCAGGACGATCAGGCCGACCAGCACCGCGGGCAGGCCCTGCAGGATGAACACCCAGCGCCAGCCGGACAGGCCGAACCAGCTGATGTGGTCGAGGATCAGGCCGCCGGTGAGGCTGCCGAGGATCATCGCGATCGGTTGCGCGATCGCCAGCGTCGCGATGGCGCGGCCGCGTTCCTTCGGGCGGAACCACAGCGTCAGGTACAGCAGCAGGCCAGGGTAGAGCCCGGCCTCGGCGACGCCGAGCACGATCCGCGCGATGTAGAGCTGCGGGATGTTCTGCACGAACCCGGTGACGGCGGTGACGATGCCCCAGCTGATCGCGATGCGCGCGAGCCAGATCCGCGCGCCGATCTTCTTCATGATCATGTTGCTGGGAATCTCGAACACCACGTAGGCGAGGAAGAAGATCGCCGACGCGGTGCCGAACACGGCCGTGGTGATCAACAGCTCGTGCTGCATGCCCAGCTGGGCGTAGCTGATGTTCGACCGGTCCATGTAGTTGAACACGTACAGCAGCGCGACCAGCGGCAGGACTCTCTTGCTGACCTTGCGGATCGTCCGGCTGCCGAGTTCCCCGGCAGCGGTGGTTTCGCTCATGTCTCTCCTCGTTGAGTGTCTCGCGAAGTCAGGCCGCGGCGTTGACGCCGGCGAGGCGGCCCATGGTCAGGGCGTTGGCGACCGCGTTGCCGCCGCCGACGTAGCGCTGCCCGAGCACGCCGGCTCCGGCCTCGCCCGCGGCGAACAGGCCCGCGATGGCCTCGCCGCGTTCGTCGCGCACCGCGGCGCGCGCGTCGATCTCCAGTCCGGCGTGCGTGCACACCAGCTCCGCGGGCAGCAGGCGCGCCGCGTAGAACGGAGGTTCGCCGATCGGGTCCGGGTGGCCGGCCGAGCCCTTGTTGGCGAGCGTGCGGTGCCGCAGGAACTCCGGGTCGTGGCCGGACGGCAGCTGCTCGTTCCACCGGCGCACGGTCGCGACCAGCGCGTCGGCGGGGATCCCGGCCTTGCCGGCCAGTTCTTCGAGGCTACCGGCGCGCAGCGTGCGCCCGGCTTCCGCCTCGGCCAGCACGTGGCCGGCGTCCCAGTGCGCGTACCCGGCGGGCAGGGTGCGGCGGGCACGCTCGTCGAAGATCACCCACGCGGTGCCGCCCTGCCGCTCGATGATGCCGCTGGACACCGCGTAGGAGGCGTCCTCGTCCATGAACCGGCGGCCTGCGGCGTTGACGTAGACCCGCGACTTCGGCGGGAACCCGGACTGCCAGTGGTGCAGCCGCTGGAAGTAGGCGGTGGGCAGCAGCAGGCCCCAGCCGTCGCCGGTGACGCCCGCGCCGACCTGCTCACCGAAGCGCAGGTGGTCGCCGCGGCTACCGTCAGCGGCGACGACGAACAGGTCCTCGCCCGCCCGCAGCGCCGCCGGGTAGTAGCGGGCCAGCAGGTCCGGGTCCCTTGCGAACCCGCCGCTGGCGACCACCACCGCGCCCGCCCGCACCTCGATGCCGTCGGCGACGACGCCGCGGACCCGGCCGTCGTCCTCGATGAGCCGCTCGACACGGGTGTTGAGGACGACCTCGACGCCCCGGGCGCGGGCGGCCTTGGCGAGCACCTGCACGACGCCGTAGCCCTGGTCCTTCGGCACGTGGCCGCGCCACACGTCCTCGACCCCGGCCTGGCACAGGCCCGGCGTGTGCGCGTTGCCGGACACCTTCGCCGGGATCTCCACACCGAGGCCGATCAGCCACTCCAGCGTCGGGCCCGAGTGGCGGCAGAACGCCTCGATCAGCCCGGGGTTGAGCTGCCAGGAGTTGAGGTCCATGTAGTGCTGGAAGAACCGCTCCGCGGAGTCCTCGACGCCCAGCGCGGCCTGCACGCTCGTGCTGGCGGCGGTGAACATGCCGGCGGACAGCTGCGTCGAGCCGCCGAGCTCGGTCTCGGACTCGAACAACAGCACCGACGCACCCCGCTCGGCGGCGGAGGTGGCCGCGGCGAGCCCGGCGCCGCCACCGCCGACGACCACCACGTCCCAGTCGTCGTTCATGCCAGGTCTCCTCCGGTCTCGGCGAGAATGCGGTGGTACAGGCCGTTGGACACCAGGCCGCCGTCCACGGTGACCTCGCTGCCGGTCATGTAGCTGGACCTGTCCGAGAGCAGGAACAAGACGGCCTCGGTGATCTCCGCGGGCTGCGCCATGCGCCCGGCCGGGATGCTGGCCACCGCGGATTCGACGAACGAGTCCGCACCGGCGAGCAGCGCGGTCTCGACGAGTCCGGGGTGGACGGAGTTGACCCGGATGCCCCACTTGGCGAAGTTGCCCGCGGCCGATTTGGACAGTCCGGTCAGCCCCCACTTGCTGGAGCTGTAGGCGGGCGAGAAGTAGCCGATCTGACCGGAGATCGAGGAGATGTTGACGATCGAGCCGCCGCCGGAGTCGCGCATCAGTCCGGCGACGGCCTTCATGCCGTAGAACGGGCCGGACAGGTTGATGCGGAGGACCTGTTCCCAGACCTCGTCGGTGGTGTCCAGGAACTCCAGGCGGCGCGAGATGCCGGCGTTGTTGACGAGGCCGGTGAGACGGCCGCGAGTTCTCCGGATTTCTTCGACGACGCGGGCCCACGCCCGCGGGTCGGTGACGTCCAGTGCGTGCGCGGACGCCGAGCCGCCGTCGTTCTCGATCTCCTCGACGACCGGGGTGGCGTCGGCGATGTCGGCCAGGCACACGTGCGTGCCGTGTTTCGCCAGGGCCCGGGCGTGACTGGCGCCCATGCCGGCGGCGGCGCCGGTGACGAGCACCGTGTCCGGGTACTCAGACATGCCGCGACCCGCCGTCGACGGCGATGCTGTGGCCGGTCACGTAGCGGGCACTTTCGGAGAGCAGGAACAGCAGCGGGCCGACGACCTCTTCGGGCGAGCCGAGCCGGTGCAGCGGCACGACGTCGAGCGCGTGCCGCAGCGCGGCCGGGTCCTCCTTGACCCAGCGGGTCATCTCGGTGTCGATGTAGCCGGGGGCGATCGCGTTGACCCGGATGCCGCGGTCGCCGAACTCGACGGCGAGCGATTCGGTGAGGTGCGCGACGGCGGCCTTGGAGGTGCAGTAGGCGGCCCGGCCGCGGCGGACGCGCACGGCGGACACCGACGACATGTTCACGATCGCGCTGCCGGGCTCCATGTGCCGGGCGGCGGTCTGCGCGCCGTAGAGGACGCCCTCGACGTTGACCGACAGGGTCGCGTTGATCTGCTCCGGCGTGATCTCGTCGGCGAGGGCGAACGGGAAGATGCCGGCGTTGTTGACCCAGAAGTCGATGCGCCCGAACCGCTCCAGCGCCAGCTGTGCCACGGTTTCGTGGTCCTCGGGCTTGGTGACGTCGATGTGGGCGCCGATGATCTGGCCGGGCTTGTCGCTGCTCGCGACTTCCGCGGTGAGTTCGTTCGCGGTCGCCAGCATCTGCTCTTCGTTGATGTCGGCGCCGACGACGTGCACGCCGCGGGTGGCCAGGGCGGCGGTGAAGCGCGCGCCCATGCCGCGGGCCGCGCCGGTGACGACCGCGACCTTGCCCGCGAATTCCGGGTAGACGGCCGTCGTCGGCTCGTGCTGGGCGCGTGTGTCGGTCATCGGTTCTCCTTCGTGTCGTCGCGGCGCACCGTCCGGCGGCGGATGCGCCACGTGCCCGCGTGGCGGACCAGGTGGTCGGTGATCGTGGTCAGGCGGAGGAGTTCGGGCGGGCTGTCCGGGAGGGTGCGCACGATCTGCAGGTAGGCGCGCGCGGTGAGGCCGTCGTCCGCGGGCGTGACGTGCAGGTTGGTGAGGACGTGCCGGGTGACGCCTTGGTGTGCGGCGAAGTCCTCGGCGAACTTCGTGAGCTCGGCGGTGCCGGTCACCGGAGCCGGATAGCTCGGTGAGTGGAACTCGCCGTCCGGGGTGAAGGTGTGCGCCCACTCGCGGGCCCGGCCCTCGTCTATGTAGTGGCTCTGCGCGCCGTACAGCTGGTGCACGAGCACGAGCGTCTCCACGTCCACGACGACCTCCTCCGGGGGCTTGCGCGCTGCGATTCGCGTGCTATTATCGCACGCAGCGTGCGAACTACGGAAACAGTAGGTCGCGGTCCGTTCGTCGTCAAGGGGGTGCCCGCGTGTCCGAAGTCGACTCGGGGATGTCGAAAACGCTGCACAACGGGTTGCAGATCCTCGAGCTGCTCGTCGCGCACCCGCAGGGGATGACGCTGACGGAGATCGCGGAAGGGGTGGGCGTGCACCGGACGGTGGCGCACCGGCTCGTGCGGACGCTGGAGGCGCACCGGTTGTGCCGGCGGGACCGGTTCAAGCGGATCTCGCTGGGGACGGGCCTGGTGCGGCTGGCCGAGCCGGTGGAGCAGGACCTGCGGACGCTCGCGCGGCCCGTGCTGGAGGAGCTGACGGACCTCACCCAGGCGACGGCGCACCTGGTGGTGCGGGAGGGCGCGGACGAGGTGCGGATGCTGATGATCGTCGAGCCGCGGCAGGCGCGGATGCACGTGAGCTTCCGGCCCGGCCAGGTGGACCCGATCGACCGTGGTTCGGCGGGCCTGGCGCTGCTGGCCGCGGCCCCGGCGGCGGAGGGCGAGCGGGAGGAGGTCGCGCTGGCCCGCAAGCGTGGTTTCGCCGTGTCCTACGGGGAAATCGCACCGTCGATCATCGGGATCTCCGCGGTGGTGCCCGGGCGGGAAGTCAGCATCGGCCTGTCACTGTTCTCCGCACCCGACGAGGAGGGACGGAATCTTGGCTTGTGCTGGTGACCCTATCGCCCTCTGCCTGCGCTGACGTGGTGCGTCGCCTCACGTTCTGCTGAACCGATCGAGTCGAA
>NZ_JBEXTZ010000184.1:0-7712 GCF_040614195.1 Amycolatopsis sp. NPDC006125 | reverse complement strand
CTCGCCGCTCCCGGACCCGCGCCGCTCCGAACGCTGCCGCGGCCGGGGCCGGCCGGTGGGTGCAGCGGCACGGGCGAACCACCTGCTCGGCTCCGAACCGGCCCCGCGCCGCGCCGGAGGCGGGCCGATGCCTGACTCGCTCCGCCCGCGACCACCGGCGCCGCCCCGAATGCCCGCGCCGCGCCGGAGGCGGGCCGATGCCTGACTCCGCGACGCGCGCGAACCACCTGCCCTGCCCCGGTCCGTACCCCCGCCCCGAACTGGAGGTTCTCCATGGCTGAACTCGCCGGTGGTGTCACCTGCCTCTGGCTGGGCATGGTGCTCGGCATCTCGTTCCTGGAGGCGCCGCTGAAGTTCCGCGCTCCCGGCGTGACCGTGCCGCTCGGGCTGGGCATCGGGCGCATCGTCTTCCGCGCGCTCAACCGGGCCGAGGTGGCGCTCGCCATCCTCGTCGCGGCCGGGGTCGCCCTGACCGACGTCCGGTGGCCGGTCTACCTGGCCGGCGCCGTCGCCGCGGTCGTGCTCGTCGTGCAGCTCGCCGTGGTCCGGCCGCCGCTGAACCGGCGCTCCGACCGCGTGCTGGCCGGCGAGGACGTCCCGCGGTCCCGGGCGCACCTCGTCTACGTCGTCCTCGAGGCCGTCAAGGTGCTCGCCCTGGTCGCGCTGGGCGGCCTGCTCCTCACCGGGGGATGACCGCGATCCGGGCGCCCCGCCCGGGCACCATCGTGATGTGCCGCGGCTTCGAGTGCTCGCCGCGGGCGCGGTCCGGCTCCACCGCGAACCGCGTCAGCACCGCCCGCAGCACGATCGTCGCCTCCAGCAGGGAGAACCCGGCACCGAGACAACGCCGCACGCCGCCGCCGAACGGGAACCACGTGCCGGACGCCGGGCCGCCGTCGAGGAACCGCTCCGGCCGGAACGCCGCCGGGTCCTCGTGGTGCGCCGGATCGCCCTGGACCAGCGCGATCGAGGGCATCACCGTGTACCCGGCGGGAATTAGGTATCCGCCGATCTCGATGTCGCGCGTCAGCCGCCGCGCCACCTCGGAGATCACCGGGTGCTGCCGCATCGCCTCCTTGGCCACCGCCTCCAGGTACTTCTCGTCCCCGGCGTCGGCCGCCTCGATCGCCCGCCGCTGCCGCGCCGGGTCCCGCGCCAGCTCGTGGAACGACCAGGCCAGCGCGGTCGCGGTCGTCTCGTGCCCGGCTAGCAGCAGGGTGATCAGCTGGTCCCGCAGCTCCGCGTCGGAGAGCCGGTCGTCCTCGGCGGGCACCGTCAGCAGGCGGGACAGCACGTCGCCGCGCCCGTCGAGGTCGTCGGCCTTGCGGCGGTCGGCGATCTCGGCGTAGAGCAGCTCGTCCACCCTGTCCTGCGCCAGGCTGTAGCGCCGCCACGGCCCGAACCGGCGCAGCTTCGCGTTGTGCCAGCCGAACAGTTCGAGCACCCCGATGTCGACGATCCTGGTGAGCAGGGCACGCAGCTCGTCCAGCCGCGGCCCCTCGGCGACGCCGAACACCACCCGCAGGACGATCTCCAGCGTCAGCGCCTGCATGCGCTCGTGCGACCGGAACACCCGGCCCGGCGTCCAGCTCGCGACCTCGGCCTCGGCGAGCTCAGTGATCATCTCCCGGTAACCGCGCAGCGCCGCGCCGTGGAAGGCGGGCATCAGCAGCTTGCGGGCGCGCAGGTGCACGTCCTCGTCGGTGAGCAGCACCGAGTGCGGGCCCATCAGCGGCTTGAGGATGACGTTGCCCTCGCCGGCGTGGAACACGTCGGCGGGCCCGCTGAACACGGCCTTGATGTGGTCGACGTCCGCCAGCTGCACGACGTGCCGTTCGGGGTAGAGGTTGAGGCGGACGAGGTCGCCGTAGCGGCGCCGCAGCAGGGGCATCAGCACGTGCCGGAAGTTGCCGAAGAGCACCGTCTGCACGCCCGCCGGGAGCCTCGGGCCGGGCGGCAGCGGCAGCGCGCTCGTCCGGGACGGGGTTTCGACGCTCATCGCGACCTCCTCGACGTGACCGGTGCCTCATTTATACGCACGTGTAACTCGGGTGTCCAGCTAGGGTTCCGGTGTGGGACACCGGGAAGAGCTGCTCGCCGCCGCGCGGCGGCTGCTGGAGGAGAAGGGGTACGCGCACATCACGGCGCGGGACCTGGTCGCGGCGTCGGACACCAACCTGCACTCGATCGGGTACCACTTCGGGTCCAAGGCGGGCCTGCTCAACGCCGCGATCGGCGAGGTGTTCGAGGAGTGGACCGACAAGCTGGCCTCGATCGCGATGGCCGAGCCCGCCGTCCCGCCGATCGAGCGCGGGCGGCGCGCGTGGGCGGCGATGCTGGACAGCCTGCCCGCCAGCCGGGCGCTGCTGCTGTCCTACGTCGAGGCGCTGGCGCAGGCCGAGCGGACCGAGTCGCTGCGGGAGCAGTTCGCCGAGCAGTACCGGCGCTGCCGCGCGAAGGTCGCCGAGCTGGTCGCGCGGTCGCTGGCGGACGGCACCACGGCGGACGACCCGCGCTGCCAGGCGGTGGCCAGCTTCGTGATCGCCATCTGCGACGGGCTGGCCGTGCAGTGGCTGCTCGACCCGGACGGGGCGCCGACGTCGGAGCAGCTGACGGCCGGCCTGGAGGCGATGTGGGCCGCCTCGTTCCCGGGCGCCTGACTCACCCGATTCGGTCACGCGCCGCGCGACGACCCGGAAGTGGATCTACGGTCCGGGGCGTGGCAGCGAAAACGATCTTCCGGATGGTGGCGGTGGTGACGGCCCTCGTGGCCGGCTTCGCGCCCGCGGTGGCCTCCGCGCAGCCCGCGGCGCCGGTCGCCGGGTTCGACATCAGCGCCTCGCAGGGTGTGCCCGACTTCACCGCGGCCAGGGCGGCGGGCGCGCGGTTCGTGTTCGTGAAGGACACCGCGGGCGTCGGCTACGTGAACCCGAACTTCCTGGCGCAGTTCCGCGGCGCGAAGGCGGCGGGGCTGTACCGGTCGGCCTACCACTACGCGCGCCCGGACAAGACGGGCGGCGCCGAGCAGGCCGCGTACCTGCACACCCACGACGGCAAGTGGTTCGCCGACGGCATGACCCTGCCGCCGACGCTGGACCTGGAGGACACGCCGAACACGCCGGCCTGCTACGCGAAGTCGCCCGCGGACATGGTCGCCTGGATCCGCGACTTCAGCACCGAGCTGAAGCGGCGCACCGGGCACACCCCGATCATCTACACGACGAACCGGTGGTGGAAGGCGTGCACGGCGGACAGCACCGCGTTCGCCGCCGACCACGTCCTCTGGCTGGCCCGCTACAACACCACGATGGGCGAGGTGCCCGGCGGCTGGACGGCGAAGTTCTGGCAGTCCGCGGTGGCCGGCCCGCTACCGGGCAACCAGGACACGTTCTTCGGCACCGTCGACGAACTGCGGTCGCTGACCGCTTCGTGACGCGAAACGTTCCCACCGGGCGGGACGGTTCACCGGAACGCCACCTAGGGTTGGGGTATGAAGACTTGGTCCTCGGTACCCCTGCCCTACGTGCCGGGCACGCCACGCGCGCTGCGGCTGTACGACACGGCCACCGGGCAGGTGCGCCCCACCACGCCGGGCAAGACCGCGCGCATGTACGTCTGCGGCATCACCCCGTACGACGCCACGCACCTCGGTCACGCGGCGACCTACCTCGCGTTCGACCTGGTCAACCGGGTGTGGCGGGACAGCGGGCACACGGTGCACTACGTGCAGAACGTGACCGACATCGACGACCCGCTACTGGAGCGCGCCGAGCGGGACCAGGACGACTGGGTGGTCCTGGGCCTGCGGGAGACCGCCCTGTTCCGCGAGGACATGGAGGCGCTGCGGGTGCTGCCGCCGAAGCAGTTCGTCGGCGCGGTGGAGAGCATCCCGGAGATCGTCGAGGTCATTTCGAAGCTGCTCGCGCACGGCGCGGCCTACCCGGCCGACGACCCGGAGTACCCGGACATCTACTTCGACCGCTCGGCCACCGGCCGCTTCGGCTACGAGTCGAACTACGACGGCGAGACCATGGCGAAGTTCTTCGCCGAGCGCGGCGGCGACCCGGACCGCCCCGGCAAGCGCGACCCGCTGGACGCCCTGCTGTGGCGCGCCGCCCGGCCGGGTGAGCCGTCCTGGGAGTCCGAGCTCGGCCCCGGCCGCCCCGGGTGGCACATCGAGTGCAGCGCGATCGCGGTCAACCGGCTCGGCATGGGCTTCGACGTGCAGGGCGGCGGCTCGGACCTGATCTTCCCGCACCACGAGTACAGCGCCGCGCACGCCGAGGCGCTGTCCGGCGAGCACCCGTTCGCCCGCCACTACGTGCACAGCGGCATGATCGGCCTGGACGGCGAGAAGATGTCCAAGTCGCGCGGCAACCTCGTGTTCGTGTCGCGGCTGCGCGCCGACGGCGTCGACCCGAACGCGATCCGCCTCGCCCTGTTCGCCGGCCACTACCGCAGCGACCGGTCGTGGACCGACGACCTGCTCACCACCGCCCAGCAGCGGCTGGCGCGCTGGCGGGAGGCCGTGGCGCTGCCTGCCGGGCCGGAGGCCGACGACACCGTCGCCCGCCTGCGCGACCACCTGGCCGACGACCTCGACACGGTCAACGCGATGCGGGCGATCGACGCGTGGGCCGACGAGGCGCTGCGGCAGGGCGGGCGCGACACCGGCGCGCCCGGCCTGATCCGCGTCGCCGTCGACGCGCTGCTGGGCGTCGAGCTCTGATCGGCGTATAACGACCTATACGGTGCGGCCCTGCTCCAGCCGCAGGGTCGCACCGTCCCACTCCCGGCGCAGCCACCGGTCGTGGCTGGCGAGGACGACGGCGCCGGGCGCGGAGCCCAGCGCGTCGAACAGCTCCTCGGCGAGCGTGAGCGAGATGTGGTTCGTCGGCTCGTCGAGCAGCAGCAGGTCCGGTGGCCGGGCGATCAGGATCGCCAGCGCGAGCCGTCGCCGCTGCCCGACCGACAGCAGCCCGGCCGGCCGGTCGAGGTCCCTCGGCGCGATCAAGCCGAGATCGGCCAGCGCGGGGGAGTCCGGGCCGGCCGCCTCGGCGTAGAGCCCGCGCGGCGTCCGCGCCGGGGCGGGCAGGGTCACGTCCTGCGCGAGCATCCCGGTGCGCAGACCCTTCCGGCGTCGCACCGCCTGCGGCGCCAGCTGGCCGGCGAGCACGGTGAGCAGCGTCGACTTGCCCGCGCCGTTGCCGCCGGTGACCAGGAGCCGCGCCGACGCCGTGACGTCCAGTTCGGACAGTTCCAGCCGTCCCGGCACGTGGATCCCACGGGCGGAGAGGATCAGTTCGTCCTCGCCGGCCGGTGCGGTGAGCGCGCCCGCGAACCGCAGCGGCGGCGGGGGCTTGCGCACCTGGTTGGCGGTGAGCTCGTCGAGCCGCTGCTGCGCGTTGCGGACCCGCCGGGAGATCTGCTTCTGCACCCGGCCGGTCTTGAAGTCGTACAGCATCTTCGCGTTGTCCCTCGGCGGCCGGTCGTGGGCGACGGCGCGCGCGGTGACCGCGACCGCCTCCGTCAGCCGCCTCAGCTCGGCCTGCTCCTCGGCGTGGCGCTGCTCCCAGCGGGCGCGTTCGGTGCGCTTGTGCGCCAGGTAGTCGCGGTAGGCGCCGCCGTAGCGAGCCGGCCCGCCCAGTGCGGGATCGAGGTCGACGATCGCCGTGCACACCGCGTCCAGGAAGACCCGGTCGTGCGAGGCGAGCACCACCGTCCCGGACAGCCCGGTGAGGTGGCGTTCCAGGAACTCCATCGCCGGGTCGTCGAGGTGGTTGGTCGGCTCGTCGAGCAGCAGCGTGGCCGGCTGCCGGATGAGCAGCGCGGCCAGCCCGAGCCGGGAGCGCTGGCCGCCGGACAGCTCGCCGACCGGCCGGTCGATCCCGCCGAGCCCGAGGCCGTCCAGGACGACCGCGGCGCGGCGGTCGGCGTCCCAGATGTCGTGTGCCTGGGCCCATTCCAGGGCTTCGCCGTACTCGGCGAGGACCGCCTCCGACGGATCGGCCGAGACCGCCTCGGCGAGCCAGTCCAGGCGCCGCGCCGCGCGGCGGATGCCGGCCAGCGCGTCCTCGACGACCGCCGGGACCGGGGTGTGGGCGGGGTAGGGGAGTTCCTGGTGCAGGAATCCCACGTCGGGTCCGGTGTGGACGGTGCCGCCGTGCGGGATCTCGGCGCCCGCCAGGAGTTTCAGCAGCGTGGACTTGCCCGCCCCGTTCTCGCCGACCAGGCCGACCCGCTGGCCGGGGTCGGCGGCGAAGTCGAAGCGGTCGAACAGGACGCGGTAGCCGTAGGCGAACGACAGCTCGTGAACGCGCAAAGACATGGGACATCACCGGCCGGAGTGCGATGGCGGAACCCGCCGGGCCACCTGGCCTCGGACGCGGGTCGGTCGGGATGTCAGTTCTTCATGGCGCTTCCAGGCTAGCGCGGGCGGGCAACTTGTTTTCCGACCGGAGATGTGAAAGAGTCCTTTCGAAAGGTTTCTTTCACGTTGGAGGTGCCGATGGCCGCCGAGCTGCCGCCGCGACGGCGGGTCCGGGACGCGGAGCTGATGCGGGCGTTGGCGCACCCGCTGCGGTCGGAGCTGCTGAGCTACCTGATGGCCGTCGGGCCGCGGACCGCGACTGAGTGCGCGGAGGCGGTGGACTCGACGGCCTCGAACTGCAGCTGGCACCTGCGGCAACTGGCGCAGTGGGGGCTGGTGGAGCGCGTCGAGGCGGCCGACGGGCGGGAACGGCCGTGGCGGGCCACGCCGGTGGGGCTCGACTTCGGCGAGTTCGCGACCGACCCGGCGGTGCGGGCGGCGCAGCTGGCGGCCGCGGGAGCGCGGATCGCCGAGGACGGCGTGCTGGCGCAGCGGTTCCTGGACACGATCGGCTCGTTCGACCGCGAGTGGCAGGAGGCATCGGCGATCAACACCTACGCCCTGCGGGTGACGCCGGCCGAGCTGGCGGCGCTGACCGAGGCGATCGACGCGCTGGTGCGGCCCTACGTGGCGACCATCCGGACGGAGGCGCCGGCGGAGGCGCGGCCGGTCCAGGCGAGCTGGCGGGCGTACCCACGCGTCGAGGCGAACGGGAAGCCGAGTGAGTAGCGCCGGGTCGTGCGTGTGGCGTGGGTCCCGCCTGCGCGCCGAGGGCCGGACGAGCGGGGAGGGGGAGCGTGCCCGCCGCGGCACCAGATGCGGACAAGCACGTTGGCGGCTGGCCGCACGGTGGGGAGCGGTTCGCCCGGTGAGCAGCGGACCAGGGGAGCCCAAGCCCGAGGCCGGGGTGTCGATGCCGCGGAGGTGGGTGGCCGCTGCGCGGCGGCTGGTCCCGCCGCGCCAAGCGGCCAGCCCGGCGACCGGCGAAGCAACCAACCCCGGCGCCGCGGCGCCGAAGGCGCACAGATGTGCCGCCAACGCGGCCCGGCCATTGGGCGGCGAGCTCTCGAGGGTGCGCCCGCCGTCTCGCCACGCGCGGGCAGCATCCCGCGTGGCACCCCCGCCGTCCCGCCGCGCGCGGACAGCATTCCACCTAGCGCGCCCAGCGTCTCGCCACGGGCGGGCAGCATCCCGCCTGGCGCGCCCAGCGTCCCGCGGTGCGCGAGCAGCATCCCGCGTGGCGCAGCCACCGTCCCGCGGCGGGCCGGGCGTCGACGTCGACCCGTTCAGCGACGAGGGCATGGTCCTCTACCCCGTCTCCCTGTCCACCGAAGAGGTCCGC
>NZ_JBEXTZ010000183.1:0-7806 GCF_040614195.1 Amycolatopsis sp. NPDC006125 | reverse complement strand
CATCGTCGGCCGCCACCCGGCCGCGCCCTCCGGGAACCCGTGCAGCAGCAGGACCGGCGGGGCGTCGCGCGGGCCGTCGGCCAGCACGTGGAAGTCCAGCCCGTTCGCGGCGACCCGCAGGTGCTCAACCACGGCCGTCCTCCGGGAAGAACCGCTGCGCGCCCGGTTCCACGTGCTTGACCGCGTTCATGTCCTGCCGCAGCCGGGAGAGCTGCTGGTAGACCTCCCGCCGCGCCCGGTTCTGGCTGCCCAGCGGCCGGTGCTCGGCGATGGTGTGCCACGGGTTGATCGACAGGCTGTCCGCCCGCGCGCGCTGCTCCCCCGGGTCGAGTTCCTGCCGGTCCAGCACCAGCGTCGCGACCCGCACCGGCGGCGACAACCGCTCCGGCCACACGATCGAGGCGTCCTCGACCGGCATCCGCCGCGGCTCGGTCTGCACCTGCAGGCACAGGTCGAACCCGGCCTGGCGCTGCGCGAGCGTGGCCCGCAGCGCCTCGGACAGGTAGTCGTCGGACGGGTTCCACGGCGCCCGCCCGCGCGCGCCCCGCGGCACGAACCGGTACTGCATCGCCCGTCCCCGGCCGAGCAGGTACGCCGCGCAGCTCCAGTACGGCGTGTCCAGCGGGCTGCTGTGCGTGCGGGCGTAGAGCCCCTGCATCACCAGGTCGGCGAGGTGGCTGTCCCGCGGGTTCACGAAGTACCACAGCGGCGAGTCGTTCCCGATCTGCCGCTGCAGCTTCGCGTTCTCCACCACGTCCGGTGTGGTGAACGTGGGCGCGCTGATACCGGTGAGGTCCAGCGTGTGCCGCTCGTCGTCGAGCAGCTTCGGCCCCGGCACCCCGACGAGCTTGACACCGATGCTGAGCACCCCGTTGTCCTTCACGTCGGGCGGGGCGAACGGCCCGGGACCGGCGAAGCGCACCCAGGCCGGGTAGGTCGCCGGGCGCGCGAACAGCCCGTGCCGCACCGGGAACGGCAGGCCGTCGTGGATCCGCAGCGAGCCGTGCACCACGCCGTAGGTCTTCGTGTTGCCTGCCCGCAGCGCGTGCCCGTGCGCGTAGTGCCGGTGCAGGAACCGGCTCATCAGGTCGACGATCTCGTCGGTGGCGGCGGCCTCCCCGGGCAGCGGTGTCTCCTCGGCGGGCACCGGCGAGCCGGGCACCCGGCCGCGGGCCAGCGCGGCCTGCACGAGCGCCTGGACCGGCGGCCGGACCACGGCGTCGAAGGCCGGCCGCACCCACGGGTCGACCCGCCGCTCCGCCGCGACCAGCCCGAGCACCGCGTCGTTGAGCAGTTTCAGCCAGTTCATCACGCCGCCAGGTACCGCAGTGCCGCCACGCCGGGCAGGAAGAAGTAGGCGCCGCCGCGGACCTGCACGAAGGACGGCAGCCCGCTGTGCCGCCGCCGCACCGGCGTGGCCTGCTCGGTGAACCGCGCGCCCCGCCCGTTCTTCGGCGCGACCAGCGGGTCGGCGTCGTCGTGCAGGCCGTTGAAGACCGGGCTGTTGATCCAGGTGTGCTGCACGAACTCGTACTGCCGGGCAAGGTTGGCGCTCAGGCACAGGAAGTGCAGCCCGCGTTCGTCCGGGCCGGAGCCGTCCGCGCCGGCGATGGTGTAGCTGCGGCCGCGGCGCAGCAGCCGGTGCCGGTTGTTGACCGCCACCGACTTCGGCGAGCCCGGGCCGGGGTCGAGCGAGTCGCGCGGGTTCGCGCGGCGCACGTGCGCGCCCAGCGGGCAGGACAGGCCGTGCGGATCCTCGGCGTGGTAGGCGAAGTCCTCTTCGGCGAGCGCGGGTTCGTCCCGCTCCGGGGCGAGGACGAGCGGCGCGCCGCTGGGCCACCGCCCCACCATCTTCGCCGCGAGCCGCCGGGCAGGCTGCTCGCCACCCGCCCGCTCGCGCAGGTGCGCCCAGAACCCGTCGACGTCCTGGCGCAACTGGCGGAACACCAGGTAGCTGCCGTCACGGCCGAGGTCGGCGGCGCCGTCGGCGGTGCGCGGCAGCAGACCGCGCGGGTCGGCGTCGGCGGGCAGCAGCGGCCGCTCGGTGAGCCGCCCGTAGGCGTTGCGGTAGCCCAGGACGAACTCGCCGAGCTCGACGTCGCCGGGCGCGGCCTCCTCCCCCAGGCCGGACAGCTTCGGCTGGGACAGGCCGTCGCGGAAGCCGAACGGCTCGGTCGGGGTGAGCGGGTCGGTGGGCAGCGCGACGGTCAGGGACAGTCCCTCGCTCTCCCGCTTGATCTGGGCCACCCGCCGCCGCAGCGCGGTCGCGGTCGCCGCGTACACCAGGACCAGCAGGTGCACCGGCGCGGTGGACGGCCCGCCCCACGCCCACCGCCGCGGGTCGGCGTCGCCGGAGTCGCCGAGCAGGCGGCTGCGGTGCTCGGTGGTCATGCCCTCGCCGAAGGGCGCCGAGAACGAGTCGACGACCTCCGCGGGGACGCCGAGTGCGCGCATCCCGGCGGCGGTGAGGGCCACGTTGACCGCGGCCTCGGACGGCTTGGCCGCCGCCGTGGACACCTGGGCGGCCAGGTTCCGCAGCGTCGCGCGGGCCGCCCGCTCGCCGGTGACCGCGAACAGCAGGAACGTGGCGTGCCGCAGCCCGCCGTAGCCGCGGACGAGCAGGCCCTGGGTGTCGCTGAAGTCGAGGGTCATCGCCGCCACCTCACAGCAGGGCCAGCCAGGACCGGGCCGCCTCCGCGTCGAGGTCGCGGGTGAGGCCGTCCCGGAGTGCGGAGTTGTCGTCGATGTTGCGTGCCGACAGGTCGCCGTAGGCGGAGTACCAGACGGCGGGCAGCTGGTGGGCGCGCAGGTAGGACTTGAAGGCCTGCTCGTCCCGCGCGCCGCCCCACAGCAGCCACCGCGTGCGCGGGTAGCCGACGCCGTTGCTGAACACCGCGTTGAGCCCGGCGGACAACTTGTCGATGAAGTCGTCCATGTAGCTTTCCAGGCTGCCGTCGTAGTTGCTGGCGAAGACGAGCCTGCGGCCGCCGTCGAGGTAGACCCACCGGGCGAAGTGGATGGTCCGCACCCCGGCCAGGTTGTCGGTGGCGTAGACGTGCCGGTTGAACCAGTCCAGTCCGAACAGGACGGTGCGCAGGGTGAAGTGCCGCACCGGCCCCGGTTTGACGTAGCCGGTGGCGGTGAACGGGTTCTGCACCCGGGTGTCCTCCTGCTGCGTCAGCTCCGCGAGGCGCTCCCGGGACACGGTCGCGCGTTCGGGTTCGTCGCGCAGCTCCTTGAGGCGGATCAGCACGGCCAGCGCCGGGACGACCGGCAGCAGCAGCGGCGCGACCGCGGGAACCGCGACCAGGTGCGCGGCCTCGCGCAGGCGGTGCCCCACCGCGGTGGGTGCCGCGGGCCGCAGCGCCCACGACAGGTCCGGTTGCTGCGCGACGAAGTCCCGGATCGCGCGGTGCACCGCCACCTCGCCGGTGCCCGTCCACTCCGGTTTCTCGTCGAGGAACTGCTCGATGCGTTCCCGCAGCCTCGCCTCGTCGCGGATCCGGGCCAGGCTCCGCCCGGTGCGGTGCACGTAGGTGGCGGCGGGCGTGATCTCGTGGTCGCGCAGCCACCGCACCCGGCCGCCCGCGGTGCGGGTTTCCGGGTACTCCTCGCACAGCCCGAGCAACGCGGACAGCGCGTCGCCGCGGGCGGCGGCGAGGTCGTGCAGGTGGGCCAGCACGGGCGTGTCCAGCTCGGCCATGTAGACCAGCGACTCGCGGCCGTCGCCGTCGGGCGGCAGCACGAACACCCGCGCGAAGTGCACCCCGGCCATGTCGCGGAACGGGCCGCCGTCGGAGTCGACGCCCTTGCGCAGCTCGTCGAGCAGCCCGGGCACGTCGCCCTCGTGGCCCTGCCGCAGCGGCGCCCGGATGGTGAGCGGGACCTGGTGCGGCGACGGGCGGGCCGCGGCGCCGGTGCCGGGCCTGCGCAGCAGGAACCAGCCGACCCGGCGCCGCCACAGCCACACCACGCCGAGGTAGAGGTCCTTGGCCACCAGCCGGATCTCGTCCCGCACCCCGCGGGCCACCAGCGAGGTCTTGGAGTAGTCGATGACGACGCACTCCCGGCCGTCGACCCAGCTGTGCCCGGGCGCGACGGCCGCCTTGATCGCGGTCACGCCGGCCGGGCCGACGCGGTTCGCCAGGGTCCGGCCCGCGGGGTCGAAGACCTTGCCGCGCCAGGCGACCGAGCGGGCGAGGGAGGCGACCAGCCGGTTCACCGGCGTGCCCGGTGCGAGCACCGCGGTGCCGTCCATCGGGCCGTGCGGCACTTCGCCGGGCGGGCTGGCCCGGAACAGCCGGTCCAGCTCGTCGTGGGTCGCGCGCAGCAGCGCGGCCTCGTCCACGACGGTCATGTCCGCACCTCCCACGCGGCGAACGCGTTGTCCACCGTCGCGAGCACCGGCCGCAGGCCCGGGTAGTGCCGGGTGAGGACGGTGGCCATCGAGTTGTCCCGGATCCACGCCAGCCCGGCGTCGGAGTAGACCTGCGGCGTGTAGTACTCGGTGAAGAACCGGTCGCTGTTGAGCCGCCGCGACGCCATCAGGACGAAGATGCGGAACGCCGTGTCGCTGAACGCGAAGCCCTCCGGGCGGCGCTCGGCGAACATGCCGACCGTCAGGTCGACCTGCTCGATGTCGCCGTCGTAGGCGCGGCGGATCTCCTCGGCCCACTCCGGGTCGGCGGTCAGGTCGCGGAAGTCCCGCGCCGGCGGCAGGTGCAGCAGGCGGCGGAACTCGTTGTACCGCGGCACGCCGAGCTCCCGCGAGCGCAGGATGTCGGTGGCCGCGAGGTCCTGCAGGTGCCCGTCCGGGCGCTGGAACTGCTGCAGGTGCTTGGGGAAGTTGTGCAGCGTGACCAGGCCCGGCGGCAGGGTGCCGAAGGAGTACAGCAGATCGGTCATGCCGATGCTGCCCAGGACCTTGAGCGCGTTGGCGCCGGAGATGTCGGGGAACTCGCAGTCCAGGATCGTGGCGTCGTCCCCGGCCGAGCGCAGGCTCCAGGTGTCGCGCACCAGCGGGTGCATCCGGTACACCGCGACGAACTCCTCGGTCAGCGCGAACGGCACCCCGTAGTGGTCGGTCGCGCCGCCCGGGATCCCGCTGACCACCTCGCTGCCGCTGATGCGGCCGAACAGCCGGTGCACCCGCTCCCCTGCCAGGCCGAACCAGTTGGCCCGCAGCGCGGCCTTCGTGGTCGGGTGGCTGATCACCGCGGGCGTCCACTCCACGGTGTGGATCTTCGCCAGCAGCGCCGAGGTGACCAGGCGGGCGCGCTGGAACAGCTCCTCGTCCGGCCACGATGGGTACTCGGCGTGCAGCCGGTCGCAGATCGCGTTGTGCTCCAACGTGAACAGCGTGCGCAGCATCTCGGTGCCGAGCCAGAAGCCGGGGACCAGCGCGGGGTCGCGGGACGGGTCGTCGGGGATCGGCAGCAGGCCGTTGTCGAGCACCCGCAGCTTGCCCTGCTCGCCGCTGCGCAGCCAGCCCTGCTCCTCGCCGGTGACGCCGTAGATCTGCGAGCCGTCCCACCAGTGGGTGAGCACGTTGACGCGGGTCTGGGGCATCGACGCGCCCGGCGGGCGGGTCGGGTCGTCGGGCGTGCGCATGATGCGCATGGGCTTGTCCGGCCAGGTGTCGTCGTCGGCCAGCGGCACCACCCACGGGTTCTCCTTCGGGCTGGTGCCGTGGCTGAACCAGTCGCGGATCATGAACTGCAGCCACGCGGCCACCAGCGAGTTCACCGACGTGGCAGGCACGAACGTGGTGCGGGTCAGCAGTTTCCGGCTGATCTCGCGCGGGCTCGGCTTCAGCACCGCGTCCTCGGTGGCCGGGGTGATCTCGTCGAGCGGGATGTTGCGGCCGAACCGCGCGCCGGCCATGCCCATCGCGGGCTCGGTCAGGTCGTTGTGGCTGCCGTCGACGGACCGGCTCACCAGGTGATCGGGCGTGAGCGGCGGCACCGGCGGCGTGCCCATCGCCGGCAGGCGGCTCGTGTCGTGCAGGTTCTCCTGGCGCAGCCTGGTGCGCAGGCCGATCAGGTCGAGCAGGCCGAGCGGGACCGGCAGCCGGTCCCAGCCCACCACCCGGTCGACCATTCCGGTGATCATGGTGAAGGCCCGCCAGGGCAGGCTGGTGCGATATGTCCGGGTGGTGTTTTCTTGATCGGCCATCGCGGGTTCCCCCGTATTCGTCGGTTGCGCGAATGGACGTGCGAAGATCGGCGCCTTGCCTGCCAGCGTGCGTCGCGAAACGCCCAGCGTGGCACCGGATCACGCGCCCTGTCCAGTACCCGGATGGCCCAAGTGCGCGGGGCCGCTGCGAGAATTTCACCAACACCGGCGGCCGGGCGATCGCACATTTCCCGGGTAGCCTGAAAAAGGCCGGAATCGAATCTCCGCGGAATTGTCGTCGCCGGAGGTGGAAATGATGTCCACGACCACCGTCCCCGCCCGCGCCGCGATTGCCCGCGCGGCCCTGCCCGACGCGCTGGCGGTCGGCGCGCTGGTGCTGGCGCCGAACCTGGCGCAGGGGCTGTTCGCGCGCAGGCCCGCCGTGGTCCGGGCGGCGGCGGCCGCCGGGGTGGACGGCGCGGCGGTGCGGCAGCTGTCGGCGATGGCCGGCCGGAGCACGCGGCCGGTGCGCGTCGGCGGGACCGTGCTACTGCTCGACCCGCGCGACGCCGACCGGGTGCTCGAGGGGCCGGTCGACGTCTACGCGGGCGATCCGGATCCGAAACGCCGTGGCATGGCGCACTTCCAGCCCGGCGCGGTGACGATTTCGCGCGGCGAGGCGTGGCGGGAGCGGCGCCGGTTCACCGACGCGGTGCTCGCGTCTGCGCCCGCCCTCGCGCCGCGGGTGGCGGAGTGCGTGGCGGAGGAGATCGCCCGGCTGCCCGCGCGGACCGGGTGGCGGCCGTGGAACCGGGCGTTCCAGCGGATCGCGCGCCGGATCGTGCTGAGCGACGAGGCCGCCGGCGACGACGCGCTGTCGGTGACGCTGGAGCGGATGATGGCCGAGGCGAACCGGTTGCCGCGCCGGCCGTCCCGGCGCCTGCCGGCCTTCCGCGCGAGCGTCGAGGGCCACCTGGAACGGGCCGAGCCGGGCAGTCTGGCCGCGGCGATCGCCGACACGCCGGCCGGTCCGGACACCGAGCCGTGCGCGCAGGTGACGCACTGGCTCTTCGCGCTCGGCGACACGCTGGCGGCCAACGCGCTGCGGGCGCTCGCGGTGCTCGGCCAGCGCCCGGCGGACGCCGAACGAGCCCTGGCGGAGGCGGACCACGCGGCGGCGTGCCTGCAGGAGACGATGCGGCTGTGGCCGACCACGCCGATGCTGTCCAGGGAGACGCGCGCCGAGGTGGTGTGGGACGACGGGACGGTCCTGCCTGCCGGGACGCGGATCCTGGTGGTGAACACGTTCTTCCACCGCGACCCGGCGCACGTGCCCGACGCGGACGCCTTCGTGCCGGAGCGGTGGCTGGAGGGCACGCCGGCGGGGGTGAACCACTTCAGCCGCGGCCCCCAACGCTGCGCCGGAGCGGACCTGGCCGTGCTCACCGGCCGCGAAGCGCTCCGGGCGGCGTTGATGCGGACCCTGACCATCCGCACCCCGCGGCTACCCGCCGAGCCGCCGATGCCGTACGCGCTCGACCACTTCCGCGTCGAAGCCGTCCTCGCCTAGCGCCGGGTCACCGACAGGCGGCCCGGGGCGCCGCCGTGGAGGGTCTGCAGCATCGGCGTTTCCACCTCGGTGAAACCCCGGCGGTGGAACGATTCCCGCAGCGAACGGACCACTGAGGCGCG
>NZ_JBEXTZ010000182.1:0-7887 GCF_040614195.1 Amycolatopsis sp. NPDC006125 | reverse complement strand
TTCGGTTGCCGAGACACCGCGTCAAGGCGGGAAAGCGTGCCTTGACCCGGTGGCTCGGCAACCGATTTGGCTGGGGATCGGGTTGCGGGAGGGGACTGGTCGGTGGGGTTGTTGCTTTTCGTTGCCGGCTGCCCGATGCGAGTCGGCAACGAAGTGAAGGCGACGCCCGGGGCGCTACGCGTAGCGCCTACAAAACCCGCCTCAACCAGGAGGCCTGCTCGGCGACCTGAGCCCCTTGTCCTCCTTCGTGCTCGTTCCACTCCCACACGCGGATCTCCGAATCCCCGCCCCACCGGTTGAACGCCGCGAACACCGTCGACGGAGGGCAAACCGGATCCCGCAGCGCCACGCTGAACAAAGCAGGCGCCGAAGCCCGCGGAGCCAGCACGGCCCCGTCGAAATACCGCAGCGTGGCAAACGCCTCCCCGGCCCGGTGCCGGTGCGCCGCCAGCCACGTCACCAGCTCCAGGTACGGCCCCTCGGAAGCGATCTCCGCCCCGCGCCGGAAGTGGCACAGGAACGGCACATCCGGCATCGCGGCCGCGACCCCGGGCGCCAGCGCCGCCGCGGTGATCGTGATTCCGCCGCCCTGGCTGCCGCCTGCCACCACGATCCGGTCCGCGTCCACCGACGGGTGCGCCCGCGCCGCCGCCACCGCCCGCACCGCGTCGACGTACACCCGCCGGTAGAAGTACTGCTCCGGGTCCAGGATCCCGAGTGTCATGAAACCGGGCACGTGCGGCCCGGCCGACCAGGAATCGCCTGTCGCGCCGGGCACCGCCTTCCCGCCCTGGCCGCGCGTGTCCACCACCAGGTGCGCGTACCCGAACGCCGACCACGTCAGGTAATCGTGCGGCAGGCCGCGCCCCAGGTTGTACCCCAGGTACTGCACCACGCACGGCAGCTTCGCCGGCCGGTCCCGCGGCAGCAGCAGCCACGCCGAGATCCGCTGCCCCGCCGCGCCGGTGAACGACGCGTCGAACACGTCCACCGTCCGCAGCAAAGTCTCCTGTGGACGGAACACCGGGTCCAGCGGTGACCGGTCCGCCTCGGCCAGCGCGGTGGCCCAGAAGGCGTCCAGGTCGGCGGGTTCGTCCAGTGGCGGCCGGTACTCGGACAGCTCCGACAGCGGCAGGTCGTACAGCGTCGTCACGCTGGGGACCCTAGCGCCGGAAACCGCCGCCGACGAGGGGTTCAGCCGATTCTGTCCACACCGGACAAAAAAGGTCAGTCCCGGCCCTCACGCAGGGTCGGCAGCCCCGCCGCCAGGGCCCGCAGCATCCGCTTCGCCGTCGGGGCGAACTGGATGCACAACTCGGCGATCACCGGGTCCTCCGCGTAGAGCTTCGCCATCACCGGGGGTGGGTTCGCCGCCGGGTACAGCAGCGCGGCGAGACCGGCCGCCGCGCCGACCAGTTCGCCCGCCTCGTCCTCGGTCAGGTCCGGCCGCGCCCGCGCGACGGCGGACGACACCTTCGCCAGCGCCTCGGCCGTCCGGAGCTTGAAGGCGCGCGCCGCCTCGACGGTCACGTTGTGCTCCAGCGTGATCGAGCTGTGCGAGAGCAGGTCGCAGAAGAGAGGGCGCTCCTCGAGCGTCTCCACCAGCGCGTCGAACACGCCGTCCGGCGAGGACGCCGCCGCGATGCGCTCCAGCGCAGCCGTCTCCCAGTCGTGGAACTCCTGCGCCGCCAGTTCGAGGTAGATCTCCTCGCGGGTGGCGAAGTACCGCGCCAGGTTGGACTTCGCGAGCCCGACCGCGGCCGCGAGGCTGCCCAAGCTGACGTTCCGCACGCCCGAGGTGAGCGCGAGCTCACGCGCGGCCGCGAGGATCGCCTCGCGCCGCTGCTGCTTGTGCTCCGGGCGCCGCGCGCGGAGGAACTCTTTCGACATCGCCGGATCATTCTACGACCCCCGATTAGAGGACGCTGTTCTCTTGTTAAGAGGACGGTGTCCTGCTAGCTTCGGGAGAAACCGGGAGGAGCAGACATGGTCGAGGTGTCACTGCGGGTCAACGGATCCGCGCAACGGCTGGACGTCCCGCCCCAAGTGAGCCTGCTCGACGCGCTGCGCGAGGAGCTGGGCCTGACGGGCACGAAAAAGGGCTGCGACCAGGGCGCGTGCGGCGCGTGCACCGTGCTGGCCGACGGCGACCGCATCAACTCCTGCCTCGCGCTGGCGGTGCAGTACGACGGGCGGGAGATCACCACGGTCGAGGGGCTCGGCCACCCGCTGCAGGAGGCGTTCGTCCGCGCCGACGGCCTGCAGTGCGGCTACTGCACGCCGGGCCAGCTGTGCTCGGCGGTGGGCATGCTCGCCGAGCACAAGGAGGGCGCGCCGAGCGCCGTGACCGAGCACCTGACCACCTCGCCGGAGCTGAGCGACGAGGAGATCCGCGAGCGGATGAGCGGCAACCTGTGCCGCTGCGGTGCCTACAACGGCATCGTCGAGGCGATCCGGGAGGTCGCGGAATGAGATCGTTCACCTACGTCAGCGCCCCGGACGTGCCCGCCGCGCTGGCGGCCGTCGCGGACGGCGACGCCAAGTTCCTCGGCGGCGGCACGAACCTCGTCGACCTGATGCGCGAGGGCATCGAACAGCCGGCCACCGTGGTCGACGTCAGCCGCCTGCCGCTGACCGCCGTCGAGGAGCTGCCCGGCGGCGGCGTCCGCATCGGCGCCCTCGTGCGCAACAGCCGCCTCGCCGCCCACCCGGTCATCCGCGCCAGGTGCCCGGTGCTGGCGCACGCGATCCTGCACGGCGCCTCGGCCCAGCTGCGCAACATGGCGACCGTCGGCGGCAACCTGATGCAGCGCACCCGCTGCCTCTACTTCTACGACGACACCGCGCCGTGCAACAAGCGCACGCCCGGCAGCGGCTGCGGCGCCCTCGACGGGTTCGCCCGCTCCACGGCCGTTCTCGGCGTGAGCGACCACTGCATCGCCACCCACCCCTCCGACATGGCCGTCGCGCTGGCGATGCTCGGCGCCGTCGTCGAGGTCGAGAGCACCCGCGGCACCCGGCGGATCCCCATCGCCGACTTCCACCGCGCGCCCGGCGACACCCCGCACGTCGAAACGGCGCTGGCGCCCGACGAGCTGATCACCGCGGTCGAGCTGCCGCCGGTGCCGGTGGCCGCGAACTCCCGGTACCGCAAGGTGCGCGACCGCGCGTCGTACGCGTTCGCCCTGGTCTCGGTCGCCGCCGCGCTGCGCGTCGAGGACGGGGAGATCGCCGAGGCACGCGTGGCGCTCGGCGGCGTCGCGACGAAGCCGTGGCGCGCGGCCGAGGCCGAGCGGCTCCTGGTCGGCGCGCCGGCCACCGACGACACCTTCCGCCGCGCCGCCGAAGCCGAACTCGCGCCCGCGATCACCCGGGAAGCCAACGCGTTCAAGGCCGGCCTGGCCGTCCGCACGACCGTGGCGACCCTGCGTCAGCTGGCCACCGGGGGAGGTGCGGCATGAGCGTCATCGGCGCCCCGCTGGACCGCCGCGACGGCCCGGCCAAGACGACCGGCGCGGCGCGGTTCGCGGCCGAGCACCTCCGCCCCGGCCTCACACACGCCGCGCTGGTGCACGCCACGATCAGCCGCGGCCGCGTCACCCGCATCGACACCACGGCGGCGAGCGCGGTGCCCGGCGTGATCACCGTGCTGACCCACCACAACGCGCCCCCGCTCAAGCCGGCGCCCAAGGTGAACCCGCTCAACCTCAGCACGCTGGTGTCCGGCACCTCGGTGAACTACCTGCAGGACGACGAGGTCCACTTCGACGGGCAGCCGGTCGCGGTGGTGGTGGCGGAAACCTCGGCCGCGGCGAAGGAAGCGGCGGCGCTCGTGCGCGTGGAGTACGCCCTGCTGCCCTCCACTGTGGACTTCGAGTCGATGGCGCCGCACGCGAAGAAGCAGCCGTACAGCCCGGTCTCCCCGGGCGAGGCGAAGAAGGGCGACGCGGAGAAGGCGTTCGGCGAGGCGCCGGTGACCGTGGACCACCGGTACACCACGCCGCCGCACCAGCACAACGCGATCGAACCGCACGCCACCATCGCGGAGTGGGACGGCGACCGCCTCACCGTGCACGAATCGACCCAGTCCATCGACTGGTGCCGCAACCACCTCGCCGTCCGCTTCGGCGTGCCCGCCGCCGACGTGCGGGTGATCGCGCCGTTCGTCGGCGGCGGTTTCGGCGGCAAGGGCATGGTCTGGCCGGGCACGGTCCTCGCCGCGCTGGCCGCACGCGCGACCGGACGGCCGGTGCGGCTCGTGCTGACTCGCGAGGACGTGTACCGCACGGTCGGCGGCCGGACGCCGTCGATCCAGCGCGTCGCGCTCGGCGCGGACCGCGACGGCTCGCTGACCGCGCTGATCCACACCAGCGTGACCCGCACCGGCCGCGTCGGCGGCGCACCCGAGCAGGTCACCTCGCAGTCGCGGCACCTCTACGGCGCGGACCACATCCTCATCCAGGCGAGCACGGTCGAGCTGGACCTGGTGCCGAACACGTCGATGCGCGCGCCCGGCGAGTCGATCGGCACGTTCGCGGTCGAGTCGGCGGTCGACGAGCTGGCCGCCGAGCTCGGCATGGACCCGATCGAGCTGCGGATGCGCAACGAACCCGAGCGCAACCCCTTGGACGGCAAGGAGTTCACCCACCGCAGGCTGCGGGAGGTCTACGAAGCCGGCGCGTCGCGGTTCGGCTGGCGGGACCGGGCGCCGGAGCCCGGCGCGACGCGCGACGGCCGGTGGCTGGTCGGGATGGGGGTCGCCACGGCCTACCACCCGGCGTGGCTGTTCACCGCCAACGTGACGCTGCGGCTGTCGGCCGACGGTACGGTCCTCCTGCGCTGCGGCTTCCAGGAGATGGGCATGGGCGCGGCGACGGCGCAGGCGCAGATCACCGCGGACGCGCTCGGCGTGCCGGTCGACGCGGTGCGCGTCGAGTACGGCGACTCGGCGCTGCCGGTGGCGCCCACCGCGGGCGGTTCGACGCAGACCGCGAGCGTGGCGGCCAGCGTGCTCGAAGCGGCCGAGAAGCTGAAGCGGCGCCTGCCGAAGGGGGCCGGGGACTTGGTGGCGGCCGTGCGGCGGGCGGGAGTGCCGCACGTGGAGGTGTCGGTCGGGTTGGACAGCCGGTTCGGCCGCCTCGCCGGGCAAGCCCGGCTCATCGGCCGGTTCGTGCGCGACCGGCGGCGGGTGCGGGCCGCGACCGGGGCGCAGTTCTGCGAGGTGCGCGTCGACCCGGACACCGGCGAGGTGCGGATCTCGCGGTGGCTCGGGGTGTTCGACATCGGCACGGTGGTCAACGCGAAGACCGCGGCGAGCCAGCTGCGCGGCGGGATCGTGATGGGCATCGGCATGGCCCTGTCCGAGGAGACCCTGGTGGACCCGCGCACCGGGCGGATCATGAACCCCAGCCTGGCCGAGTACCACGTGCCCGTGCACGCCGACGTGCCGCGCATCGAAGTGTCCACACTGGACGACCCGGACCCCACGACGCCGCTGGGCATCGTCGGCGCCGGCGAGGTGGGCATCACGGGAGTGGCGGCGGCGGTGGCGAACGCGGTGTTCCACGCGACGGGTAAGCGGGTGCGCGACCTGCCGATCACGCTGGACAAACTGCTCTGACCGGACGAACGCCGGGCGCCGGCAACCGGCGCCCGGCGTTCACGGGAGCGTCAGAACCACCACTGGTTCTGCGCGCCCGCCACGTACTGCCACAGCTGCACGACCGTGCCGTTGCGGTAGCTGGTGTTCAGGTCCGCGTCGAGGTACCGGCCGCTCTGCACGTTCTGCAGCCGCAGGTAGCCCTCGGGGATCTCGTTGACTGCGAACCACTGGTTCTTCGCGCCGGCCACGTAGTCCCACAGCTGCACGACGGTGCCGTTGCGGTTGATCGTGTTCAGGTCGGCGTCGAGGTAGCGGCCGCTGTACGCGTTCTGGAACCGGTAGTAGCCCTCCGGGATCTGCCGGATGTACCAGGCCTGCTGAGCCGCGTACTCGTCACACGCCCACAGCTGCACCTTGGTGCCGTTGCGGTTGATGGTGTTGAGGTCGGCGTCCAGGCAGCGGCCCGGGTCCGAGGCCGGGCCGAGCAGGTAGGCCTGCTCCTCGGCCATCGTGTTGACGCCGCCCTTGACCTGGTTCGGGTGCGCCGGGCGCAGCACCAGCCCGTCCAGCGACGTGACCGGCTCGCCGGCCTGCTGCGCCGCGCCCGCGCTCGGCGCCACGAACAGCGAGAGCAGGCCGGCCAGCAGTGCCGCGGCCGCGAACGGCCGCTTCAGTCTTCTCATGGGTTCCCCATTCCGTGACGGGGCGCGGAATCCTCCGGCCGCACCCCGGAGTCTGGATCTTCGCCGCGGGGGCGCTCCGGAGTCGACCACATTTCCCGGACGCTCAACAACGCTGTTCAACGGTGTAACGGACCGGTATCGCGAACGATCTCTCCAGTGCGGCCACAGTTTTTCGCGGAGAGGATCGCCGGTGCGCCTGGAGCTGAAATCGCGCGACCTGACCCGCGTGGGGCTGTGCAACGCCGCCGATCCGTGCTGGGAGCTGGCGAGCAGCGTGCGGCTGCTGCGGGACGAGGAGGTGGCGTTCGGCTGGTGGCGACGCCGGGTCCAGGGCCGGCTGCCGGAGTCGTTCCCGGTGCTGCGGTGGCTGTACACCTCGGGGGAGGTGCCGGAGTTCCTGCTGCCCGCGGGCGGTGACCTGGCGTCCGGGCTCGCGGCGGTGCTGGGCACGCCGCCGGACCGGGTGCGGGCCGCGCTGGCGGCGCTGCCGGAGCCGCGTGGACTGCCGCCGTGGGCCGCGGCCTTGCGGTCCGGTTCGGACGCCGCGCTGTCTCGGCTGGTGCAGGCGTTGCGGGAGTACTTCATGGTCGCGCTGGCGCCGCACTGGGACACCGTGCGGGCGCGGGTCGAAGTGGACCGGCAGGCGCGGATCCAGGCGCTGGCCGACGGCGGGGTGGACGGTCTGCTGGCCACGCTGCGCCCGGTGCTGCGGTGGGAGCCGCCGTACCTGGTGACGGGCGTGGCGAGCCCCGGCACGCCGCGGCGGACGGCCGGGGTGCTGCTGGTGCCCACCTACTTCACGGTGCAGCCGTGGATCGTGCCCGGCTCGACGGGCCCCGTGCGCCTGGGATACCCCGCGGCGGCCGAAGACCCGCGCGTCCGCCGTGCCCCGCACGCCACCCCGCGCGCCCTGGCGGCGCTGCTGGGCCCGACCCGCGCGGCGGCGATGGTCCTGGCGGCGGCCGGGTGCAGCACCTCGGACCTCGCGGCGCGCCTGGGAGTGACCCCGTCCGCGGCGAGCAAGCACATGTCGGTGCTGCGGGCGGCCGGCCTGATCGCGAGCCACCGCAACCGCAACACGGTGCGTCATTCACTGACCCCGCTGGGAATGGCGTTGGTGGACGGCGCTTCGACGTGAAGGTGGCCCGGCATCCGGGATGGCGTTCCGGGCGGAATGGCTCGCCCGGCGTAAGGGGGCCACGACGTCTGGCAGCGGTGGTGGAACGCCCCCGGAGGGGCGGCATGCGGGTGCGGCGTTGAGGAGCGCAGGGGGATTGCAACCAGGCCCGGCCCGCCTGGGGCCGGACCGCCGTGTGGCACTTGCCGTGGGCGGCGCGTCGGCGTGAGCGAGCCCCGGCGCCGGGGCAGCGGCGCGGCTCCGCCGAATGGCACTTGCCGGGTGCGACGGCGTTTCGGCTTGGGTGTGGCCTGCCAGCGCGGCGATGGTGCTCGGGCTTGGCGGGGCGCCGCTGGATGGGGCGGCGCGTCGGTGCGGGTTGAGGCGCGGGGAGGGATCGCGCGTGGCCACCGTGTGGCACTTGCCGTGGACGGCACCCCCGGCATGAGCGAGCCCCGGCGCCAGGGCAGCGGCGCCGGGGCTCG
>NZ_JBEXTZ010000181.1:0-8303 GCF_040614195.1 Amycolatopsis sp. NPDC006125 | reverse complement strand
CAGGAACACCTCGACCACGCCGAGCACGGCGTACAGGGTGGTCAGCGCGATCAGCGAGGTCCACACCTCACCGGTGGAGATCCGCGACACGGCCTCCCGCGGCGAACAACACGGGCGCCGGCGGCGGGCCGTCGAGCCGGTGACCGGCGATCCCGTCGACGCAGGCGTCCAGGTCGCCACCGGACAGCGCCTCCCGCACGCGCTCCATCGACTCGCGGGCGACGGGGCGGCCGCCGATGCCGCCGAGCGCCATCCGGCCGACCCGTCCCGGGGCGAGCCGCGCCAGCTCCCACCCGACCAGACCGCCCATCGAGTACGTCACCACGCCCACAGTGGACAACCCGGCCTCGTCGAGCACGGCGAGCACGTCCCGTGCCAGGCCGCCGGGCGAGTACCCGGAGGCGGGCTTGCCGCTCTGCCCGTGCCCGCGCAGGTCCACGGCCACGTGCCCGAGCCCGTCCAGCGCCCGCAACCAGCCGGTCTGCTCCCAGGTGCGGGCGCTGTCCGAGGCGAAGCCGTGGATCAGCAGCACCGTCCGCGGCCCGGGCGCGTGGTCGAACCAGATCTTGGTGCCGTCGGCGGCGGTGGCGAACACGTCTCAGTCCTCCGGCAGGGTCAGGCGGACCCGCCGCTGCGGCTTGCGCTCCTCCGGGACGGTGCCGACGATCCCGGCGTCCTCCACGGTGAAGGTGACCAGCGGCGCGCCGACCGCGAGTTCCTCGTCCTCGCCGACGTGCAGCCGGGTGACGCGGCCGGACTGGGGCGAGGGGATCTCCACGGCGGACTTGGTGGTCTCCAGTTCGACCAGCGGCGCGTTGCGCTCGACCCAGTCGCCCTCGGCGACGAGCCACTCCAGCACGCGGGCGCTGATCAGGCCCTCGCCGAGGTCGGGCAGGGGGAAGGTCACTTCAGCCACGGCGGTACTCCAGGGTGGTCTGCACGGCGGTCAGGATGCGGTCGGCGCTGGGCAGGTACTCGTCCTCCAGCGCGCCGGACGGGTAGGGCACGTCGAACCCGGCGACCCGCTGCACGGGCGCGCGCAGGTCGGCGAAGCAGCGTTCGGTGATCAGCGCGGACACCTCGGCGCCGAGCCCGGCGGTCAGCGGCGCCTCGTGCACGACGACCGCGCGGCGGGTGCGGGCCACCGACCGCGCGAGCCCGTCGGCGTCGATCGGCTTGAGCCAGCGCAGGTCGAGGACCTCCAGCTCGACCCCGTCCTCGGCGGCCAGTTCGGCGGCCTGCAGGCAGCGGGCGACCATCGCGCCCCACGCGACCAGGGTGCCGTGCTTGCCGGGACGGGCGATGCGGCTGGTGCCGGGCGGCGGCATCTCGGCCGGCTCGGTGGGGTCGAACGTCTCGCGGTGCCAGTACCGCGACTTGGGCTCGAGGAAGATCACCGGGTCCGGATCGGCGATCGCCTGCCGCAGCAGGTGGTAGCCCTCGCGCGGGGTGGCCGGCGCGACGACCTTGAGGCCGGGCACGTGCGCGAACAGCGCTTCCAGGCTTTCGCCGTGGTGCTCGGGCGCCTTGATCCCGCCGAAGCTGGGCAGCCGCAACGTGATCGGCATGTTCAGCACGCCACGGCTGCGGTAGTGCATGCGGGCGACCTGGTTGACGATCTGGTCGATCGCGGGGTAGCTGAAGCCGTCGAACTGGATCTCCGGCACCGGCCGCCACCCGGCGACGGCCAGCCCGACCGCCATGCCCATGATCGCGGACTCGGCCAGCGGGGTGTCGAACACGCGGTGCTCGCCGAACTTGTCACGCAGCCCGTCGGTCACCCGGAACACCCCGCCGAGCGTGCCGACGTCCTCGCCGAAGATCAGCACCCGGTCGTCGTCCTCGCACGCGTGGCGCAGGGCGAGGTTCAGCGCCTGCTGCAACGAGAACTCAGGCATCGAGGGACTCCTTCCACACCCGCTGCTGCTCCAGCAGGGCCGTCGTGGGCTCGCGGTAGACGAACGAGAACAGCTCCTCGGCGGGCGGTGGGTTCAGCGCCAGCAGGCCGTCGCGGACACCGCTCACCACCGTGGCGGCGTGCTCCTCGGCTGCGGCGACCTCGTCGGCGGACAGCTGCGCGGCCCCGCGGGTCAGCGGGTCCCGGTCGAGCCACGCGCGCTCGTCCTCCAGCGTGCGGTAGCGGCCGGGATCGTCCGAAGTGGAGTGCGGACCCAGCCGGTAGGTCATCGCCTCGATCACGGTCGGTCCGCCGCCGTCGCGGGCGCGGTCCAGCGCGGCGCGAGTCGCCTCGAACACCGCCACCACGTCGTTGCCGTCGACGCGCACGCCCTCGATGCCGTACCCGGCGGCGCGGGCCGCGACCGAGCCGCCCGCCACCTGCTCCCCGGTCGGCACCGAGATCGCCCAGCCGTTGTTCTGGCAGAAGAAGACCACCGGCAGCCGGTAGACGCCGGCGAAGTTCATCGCCTCGTGGACGTCGCCCTGCGAGCTGGCGCCGTCGCCGAAGTAGGTGATCGCCGCGCCGCCGGTGCCGTCGAGCTTCGCGCCCATCGCCCAGCCGACCGCGTGGGTGACGGGACCGCCGACGACGGCGTTGAACGGCGCCAGCCGGGAGGCCTTCGGGTCGTAGAGCCCGCCGTGCCAGACGTTGAGGTGGGTCGCGAGGTAGCCGACGAGGTCGACGCCCATCGCCACCGCGACGCCGAGCTCCCGGTAGCACGGGAAGGCGAAGTCGCGGGCCAGGTCGAGCGCGGCGGCGCTGCCGACCTGAGCGGCCTCCTGGCCCTTGGCCGGCGCGTAGGCGGGGAACACGCCCTGGCGCTGCAGCGCGATGGCCTCTTCGTCGAGCCGGCGCGCCACGACCATCAGGCGGTGGAGCGCGGGGAGATCAGCTTCGTGCATGGCCGAAGCGTGCGGGGCGGCGCCTAAGCTGCGCAAGTGTCACCCCCGGCGCTGATCATTGTGCGCGTTCTGCCCGGCGTTTCGCCCCTTTCACTGGTCACTTTGTCCAGCGAGCCGCCGCGACGGCCGCGCACCGGCGGCGCTACCGTGTCGGCGTGGCGGACGACGAGCAGCGGCGCGAGACGGTGTCGACCGGGGTAGGTGTGCTGGACCGGGTGGTCGCGATCCTGGACGCGGTCGAGGCGAACCCGATGGGGGCCAGCGAGATCGCCCGCGCGCTGGGGCTGTCGGTGCCGACCGCCCACCGGCTGGTGTCCGCCATGGTCAAGCACGGCCTGCTGCACCGCGACGACGACGGCCGCCACCACATCGGCCCCCGGTTCGCCTCGTCCGCGCTGACGGCCGCCGCGACGCCGGTGCTCACCGGGCTGCGCGCCGAGACCGGCGAGACGGCCCAGCTGTGGGTGCTGCGCGGCGAGGACCGGCTGTGCGTGGCCAGCGAGGAGTCGCCCCACGAGCTGCGCGCCGCCGTGCCCGTGGGCACGGTGCTGCCGTTGTCGGACAAGGGATCGGCGGCTCTGGCGCTCACCGGCGCCGGCCGGGGCTGGGTGGAGAGCGTGTCCGAACGGACCCCCGGCCTGTGTTCGGTGAGCGCGCCCGTGCGCTACCGCGGCGACGTGGTCGCGGCGGTCTGCCTGGCCGCCCCGGTCTTCCGGGTGTCCGCCGACGGACCGGGCGCGCAGTACGGCGATCTCGTGGTCGCGGCCGCGGAAACGCTGGAAAGGGCGTTGCGCCACCGCTGAAGTTGGGCACCGGTCTTGTGGCGCCGGGCCCTCGCGACTTATGGTCCTTCTCGATAAATGACATCGGTAGTCATTATTTGAGAACGGAGGCGTTGTGGCCGACGCTCCCCTGACCGGCATCCGCGTGCTCGAACTCGGCAACTTCATCGCCGCCCCCTTCGCCACCCGCGTCTTCGCCGACTTCGGCGCCGAGGTGATCAAGGTCGAACGGCCCGGCGTCGGCGACGAGCTGCGCGGCTGGCGCCGCACCCGGGGCAGCACGTCGATGCTGTTCCGGACCATCGCCCGCAACAAGAAGTCGGTCACGCTGGACCTCAAGCAGGACGAGGGCCGCGCGCTCGTCCTGGACCTGGTGCGGCAGTGCGACGTGGTGGTCGAGAACTTCCGCCCCGGCACGCTGGAACGCTGGGGCCTCGGGCCGGCCGATCTCACCGCGGTCAACCCGGACCTGGTGGTCGTCCGCATCTCCGGCTACGGGCAGACCGGCCCCTACCGCGACCGCGCCGGGTTCGGCGGCGTCGCCGAAGCCTTCGGCGGGCTGCGGCAGGTCACCGGGCACCCCGACCGACCCCCGGTGCGGCCTGCCGCACCGATCGCCGACGCCGCCGCCGGGCTCTACGGCGTCGTCGGCGCGCTGATGTTGTTGCTGGGCAAGGCACGCGGTGTCCCCCACGACGGCCCGCGCGTCGCCGACGTCGCACTCTACGAGTCGGTGTTCATGATGATGGAGTCGCTGATCCCGGACTACGACGCCTACGGCGTGGTGCGCGAGCGCACCGCGGGGAACCTGCCCGGTGTGGTGCCCAGTGGCGTCTACCCCACGGCCGACGGGCAGTCGGTCATGATCGCGGGCAACTCCAGCGGCGCGTTCGGACGCCTGATGACCGCGGTCGGCCGCCGGGACCTGGCCGAGGACCCGGCGCTCGCCGACGGCGACGCCCGCTCCGCCCGGGAAGACGAACTCGACGCCGCCATCACCGCGTGGACCTCCGCGCACACCGCGCCGGAGGCGGTGCGGATCCTCAACGACGCCGGGGTGCCCGCGGGGCCGGTGTACGACGCGCGGGCCATCGCCGCGGACGAGCACTACCGCGCGCGGGACATGCTGCGCCCCCTCAAGGTCGTGGTCGAGGACGAGCCGGAGGAGATCCGCTTCCCGGGCGTGGTGCCGCGCCTGCCCGGCGCCCCCGGCGACGTCCGGTGGGCGGGTCCGGAATTGGGCGAGCACACCGAGGCCGTGCTCAGTGGACTGCTCGGCATCGGCGCCGAGCGCCTGTCCGGCTACCGCGAGCGGAAGGTGATCTGAGGTGAGCGTGACCATCACCGACGTGGTGCTGCGCGACGGCCTGCAGGACGAGCCGGCCGTGGTGCCGGTGGCCGACCGGGTCGCGATCGCGGAGGCGCTCGTCGCCGCGGGCCTGCGGCACCTGGAAGCCGGATCGTTCGTCAATCCCGCCAAGGTGCCGCAGATGGCCGGAGCGGAAGACCTGGTGGCCGCACTGCCGCACCAGGATTCCGTGCGCTACACCTTCCTCGCGCTCAACGCCCGCGGCGTGCGCCGCGCCGTCGCCGCGGGCGCCCGCGACGTGCTGGTCGTCGCCTCCGCCAGCAGCGGGCACAGCCGCGCCAACGCCGGCCGGGACAGCGACGCCGCGCTGGACGACCTGGCTCGCGCCGTGACCGAACACCCGGGAACCGCTTTCCGGGCCGGCATTTCGACCGCGTTCGTGTGCCCGTTCGACGGCGCGGTCGCCCCGGACCGGCTGGTCGCGGTCGCCAGGCGGTTCGCCGTGATGGGCATCCGCCGCATCGGTCTGGCCGACACACTGGGCACCGCCACGCCCGACCAGGTCATGACCTCGCTCGCGCGGGTCCGCGACGCCCTGCCCGGCATCGAACTCTCCCTGCACCTGCACAACGCGCACGGTCAGGCTCTGAGCACAGTGGACGCCGCGATCGAGGCGGGCGTCACCCGCTTCGACAGCGCCGCGGGCGGCTACGGCGGCTGCCCGTTCGCGCCCGGCGCCCACGGCAACATCGCCACCGAGGATCTCATGGCTCACCTGCACGCCCGCGGAATCCCCACCGGGATCGACGAAGACGTGCTTTCCACCGCGGTCGCCACCGTGCGGGAGGCGCTGCGCCGCGCACCCGCACCGGCCTGACGGCCGCGTCGTCCCCCTGGTCCCTCGTCAATGGTGACGTGGCCCGCCCCCGCGGGCGTGCGTGACCGGAACAGGTCGCAATGGTCCAGTTCGTTTCACTCCTCGTCCTCGTGGCGGTGTTCACCCTCGCCACGGTCCTGCCCGTCAACATGGGGATCCTCGCGTTCGTCGCCGCGTTCGTCGTCGGCGCGATCTCCGGCATCTCCGTCGACGACGTCACCGGGTACTTCCCCGGCGACACGTTCGTCCTCGTCGTCGGCATCACGCTGCTGTTCGGGGTGGCGAAGGTCAACGGCACGATCGACCTCGTCGTCGCCGCCTCGCTCAAGCTGGTGCGCGGGCGGCGGTGGGCGGTGGTGTGGCTGATGTTCGCGCTCGCCGCCGTGCTCATGTCGCTGGGGTCGGTGCTCGCGGTCGGCATGCTCGCGCCCATCGCGATGCCGATCGCCGCCCGCTACCGGATCAACCCGCTGCTGATGGGCATGATGCTCAGCCACGGCGCGTTGTCGGCCGCCTTCTCCCCCATCACCGTGTACGGCGCGTTCACCACCGGCATGGTGGACGACGCCGGCCTGGACGTCAGCCCGCTGCTGCTGTTCGCCGTCCCGTTCGGGCTCAACGTGCTCATCGCCGCGGTGCTGTTCGCGGTTCTCGGGCGTGACCTGTTCCGCGGCGACGAGGACGTGACGGGACCGGCACAGCCCGCCTCCGGTGGCGGGTCCACCGGCACGCTCACGCGGACCCGGACCGCCGTCGTCACCGAGGCGCGGGTCACCCCGCTGCGGGTGATCACCCTGACCGGCATGCTCGCGCTGCTGGTCGCCGGGGCGTTCGGGATCGACGTCGGGGTCGCGGCGTTCGTCATCGCCGCCGTCCTGCTGCTGTCCGCCCCGGACCGGCACAAGCCGTCGGCCGACGAGGTCGCCTGGCCGGCCGTGCTGCTGGTGTGCGGGATGCTGTCCTACATGGCGGTGCTGAAGGAGAACGGCACCCTGGCGATGCTCGGCGAGGCGGCCGCGGCACTCGGGTCGCCACTGCTGGCCGCGCTCCTGCTGTGCTTCGCCGTGGCGATCGTGTCCGCGTTCGGTTCCTCCATCGGCACCCTCGGGATCGCGCTCCCGCTGGCCGTGCCGTTGCTCGACCTCGGGCAGCTCGGCGCGGCCGGGTTCGTCGTCGCACTCGGCTTCTGCTCCACCGTCGTCGACGTGAGCCCGTTCTCCACCAACGGGATCATCGTGCTCGCGCAGGCCCAGGTCCCGGACAAGCGCGTCTTCCAGCGCCGCATGCTCGCCTACAGCGCGCTCGTCGTGGCGGGCGCGCCCCTGCTCGCCTGGACGGCGGCGATCCTGCCGTCCGCACTGTGAATCCACTGTAGACATCCGGAAAGGACACCATGGAACATCTCACTGTGGACGGCGAACAGCCGTCCGTCGACGCGGGCGCGTGGATCGCGCCGGGCGCGGTGGTCGCCGGCGCGGTCACCGTCGCCGCGGGCGCCGGGATCTGGTACACGGCCGTGCTGCGGGCCGACCTGGACACGATCACCGTCGGGGCGGGCAGCAACATCCAGGACGGCACGATCGTGCACGCCGACCCCGGGTTCCCCGTCACGATCGGCTCGGGGGTGAGCGTCGGGCACCGCGCGGTCCTGCACGGCTGCACCATCGAGGACGACTGCCTGATCGGGATGGGCGCGGTGGTGCTCAACGGCGCGAGGATCGGAGCGGGCAGCCTCGTCGCGGCGGGCGCGGTGGTGCTGGAGGGCGCGGACATCCCGCCCGGCTCACTGGTCGCGGGAATCCCGGCGAAGGTCCGGCGCCCGCTCACCGCCGAGGAGCAGGCCGCGACGCGCGCGAACGCCGAGAACTACCGGGAATTGGCTCGGGTCCACGCCCGCGCACGGCGCGGCTGACGTCCGGCGTGGATCGGGATTCGGGCCCTGGCGCGTTCGGCGGCCAGCACGAGTCGCGCCCGGCGCATGTCCCCCCGGGCGCGAACCGAATCCACGCCCGTCGGGGCTCACCGGCGCGGGTCGCGCCGGGCGGAGCCCGGCCCGGCAGGCGCTCGGTGCGGCTGTCATCCAGCGCTGATCCGCGCTGGACACGGCGCGTCTGGCGCGATCAGCGAGAGGAGCCACCCCGGCGGCGGCCGGTGCGGGCGCCCGCGGAGAAGGCCGCGGCGCCACCCGGCTGCTGCCGCGTTCCCGGTTCTTGCCGGGCGCTACCGCCGGACCTGTGCGCGGCCGCCCCCGCGCCACGGCCGGATTCCCGCCGACCAGCGCCACCGGACCTGCCCGCACCACGGCCCGACTCCTGCCGTGCATCCGGCTCCCGCCGGCCGGCACCGCCAGACCTGCCCGCACCACGGCCCAACTCCTGCCGTGCATCCGGCTCCCGCCGGCCGGCACCGCCAGACCTGCCCGCACCACGGCCCGACTCCTGGCGGCCCTCGCCGCGCGAGTTCTGCCGCGCCT
>NZ_JBEXTZ010000180.1:0-8307 GCF_040614195.1 Amycolatopsis sp. NPDC006125 | reverse complement strand
CGCGCTGTCGCGCTGTCGCGCTGTCGCGCTGTCGCGCTGTCGCGCTGTCGCGCTGTCGCGCTGTCGCGCTGTCGCGCTGTCGCGCTGTCGCGCTGTCGCGCTGCCCTCAGCCCTTCAGTTCCAGGAACTCCCAGTGCGCCTCCGGCGCCAGGCCGGCCATCCAGCGGCCGCAGTTCTGCAGCACGACGGGCCCCGACGTGATGTGCTGCGTCCCCGCGTGGAGGTCCCTGAAGAAGCGCTGCAGGTCGCCCCTGCGCAGCGCCGCCGTGGCCGCCCACTTGTACACCGTCTGGCCCGCCGCGTGCACCGACCACGTCGTGTTGTTCAGCATCAGCCGGGTGAGCGTCTCCTGCTCCGTGGTCAGCAGCGAACCACCGTCCAGCGTCGCCTCGTTGGCCTCCCACACCTCCATCGCCCACGCCCGTGCCGAGCGCAGCGCCGCCTCCGCCTGCGCGTACTCCGCGTGGAACTGCCCGGTGTCGACCGACGCGCCCGGCGTTCCGGACTTCCGCGCGGCCAGCGCCCGCATCTCGTCGAGCATCCGGCGCCCCACCCCGAGCGCCCAGCCGGTGTGGCACACGCCGGCCATGTTCGCCAGGCCCATGCGGTAGATCGCGCCGCCGTGCCGGGCCGCCATCGTGGTGATCTCGTACACGTGCGTCGACGGGACGAACACGTCCTCGCACACGTAGTCGATGCTGCTGGTCGCCTTCAGGCCCATCACGTCCCAGTTGTCGACGAGCGTCGCCTGCTCCTTGGGGAACGTGAAGATCAGCGCCTGCCCCGTCTCCTCGCACAGCGCCGCCGTGTGGATGTGGGTGGCCATCGAGATCCCGGACGCGAAGCTCCACTGCCCGTTGATCACGTACCCGCCGTCGACCCGCCGCGCCGCGCCCAGCCGCGTGCCCTGTCCCGCCATCAGCGCGTACCGGTTGCCCGGCACGTCCGGGAACAACTCCGCCGCGGCCTCGTCACCGAGGTAGGCGGCCGTGGTGCCGGTGACCATCTGCAACGCCATGAACGACCACCCGGCGGAGGCGTCCGAGTAGGCGATCTTCGCGATCGTCTCGATGACCTGTCGCGGCGAGAACTCGTACCCGCCCAGGTCCCGCGGGATGCCGATCTTCAGCGCCCCCGTCTCGTGCAGCACCTGCGCGACCTCGTCGGTGAGCCGCCCCAGTTCCTCGCCCTTCTCGGCGTTCGCGGCGAGCACCGGCGCGGCCTCGTCCAGGCGCGCCATCAACCCGTCGAACTCGTCGCTGACGTGCAGGCTCATGCGTCCGTCCCCTCCAGTCCGCGGATCCAGTCGATGACCGGCCGCACCGTCTCGTCGGAATTGGCTTCGAAGATCAGTCCGTGCCCGTTGCCCTTGACGCCGTGGTCGGGCAGGTGCAGCCGCACGGCGAGAGCGCCCGCGTCGCGCAGGAAGTCCACGAGCTGCGGCGCGAAGTCCGCGAACGCCGACGCGCCACCGGTCACGACCACGACGGGTTTGCCCGCCAGCGCCGGGATCCGCATTCCCGCCCGCACCTCGGCCGGGCCGGAAACCGGCGGGTCGTAGGTGATCGGCGCCGTGGTCAGCCCCCAGTCCAGCGAACCCATCCCGGGGATCTCGGCGAAAGCCGGCCCGACCGGTTCGACCGCCACGATCGCCACCACCGCATCCGGTCGCGCGTCCGCCGCGAGCCACCCGACCGGACCGCCCGCGGAGTGGGTCACCAGCACCGCGGGACCGGTGAGGTCCAGCAACCGGCCCAGCCGGTCGGCGTCCATCCGCTGCGACTCCGCCAGGTCCGCGGGCAACGGGCTCATCGGGCACAGCAGTTGGTCGACCTCCGCCTCACCGTAAGTCCACTGGACCTGCTCGCCGCGCCGCTCCTCGGGCAGGAACAACGCCCGCGCCGCCTCGTACGGGAACGGCGCGCCCATCGGCGCCACCACGTCCGGGTGGTACGGCGAACGCCCGTGACCGCACCGGTCCACCACGTACACGGCGAACCCGGCCTCCACGAAGCGCGTCGCCCAGCCCGGCCGCCCGTCCGGGGTGCCGGTCCAGTCGGTGCCCTGCCCGCCGCCGCCGTGCACCAGCACCAGCGGGTACGGCCGGGTCACCTCAGGCGGCGCCTCCCACTGCACGAACATCGGCGCCCGCTGCACGGTCACGCCGCCGGCCGCCACCCGCTCGCCCGGGATCCAGAACTGCCCGCGGCGCACGGTGATCTCGTGACCGCCGGTCACATGTGGTGCGGTCACGTCAGATCTCGATCGGCTCGAGCCGGGCGAGGATCTCCTCGCGGCGGTGCTCGAACTGCTCGGGCAGCTGGAACCGCGTGCCCAGCTCCTTCGGCGACTCGTCGCACGTCCAGCCGCCTTCGGGGTGCGTCACGGCCAGCTCGAACAACGCGCCGCCGGGCGTGCGGACGTACACGCTCTTGAAGTACTTGCGGTCCTTCAGCTCCGAGATGTCGGTGTAGCCGCGGCCTTCGATGTCGAACTTGACCTCGTCCTGGTTGCGCAGGTTGCCGACGTTCCACGCGAAGTGGTGGTAGGTGCCGGCGCCGTAGCCCCAGGTGCCCTGGTCGTCGGTGCGGTTGACCGTCAGCTCGAGGTGGTTGCCGTACTTGGCGTTGCCGATCTGCAGCGCCGCGCGGTCGCCCTCCTCGGCGAGACGGCCCTGGGAGAAGAACGATTCCTCGGCGAACTCGACCATCCGGTCCGGCGTCGCGACGTGGATGCCCACGCCGTGGATCCCGTGGATCGCGCACTCGGGTGGCACGCCGTAGCCCGCGTGCCCGACGCGGTCGTCACCGGTGTTGCCGACGAAGACGTACTCGATGCCGGACGGGTGCCGGAACGCCAGCCGCCGCTGCCCGAACACCTCGACGTTGTCCACCTCGACGTCGTGCTCGGTCAGGCGCCGGTGCCAGAAGTCCAGCGAATCGTGCGGCACCGACAGCAGCACCTCGCGCGCCTGGTTCGTGCCGCGTTTGCCGTAGAACCCGGCCTGCGCCCACGGGAACGTGGTGACCACACTGCTGGGGTCGCCCGCGGCGTTGGAGTAGTAGAGGTGGTAGATCGGCAGGGAGCCGTCGAACAGGACGGTGCGCTTGATCAGGCGCATGCCCAGCACCTTGACGTGGAAGTCCACGTCCTCCTGAGCGCCCGCGACGGACAACGTGACGTGGTGGGAACCTTCGACGAACGCCATGAAACGCCTCCACACTGAGGTTTTCCGCGGTGGTGCCGCAACGGTAGATTCGGCGGACGGCGCCCGTCATGAACGATGGGCGCACACCGCTGTCGAATGCGCGCACAACCGGTGGGGATGACGATGACGTCACTCGCGGACGTGGTGGCCGTGGCGCCCCCGGCCTCCGGGCCGAAGGTCGAGTTCGGCTCGTGGACGCACCAGGTGGAGCGCAGCGTGCTGCGGTTCCACTTCGACTGCGAGCGCCCGCGCGCGTTCGCCGGCATCGTCCGCAACCGCCCGCTCGCCGACGTCAACTTCGTCGACATGGAGAGCGGGCGGCACGCCGCCTACCGGGACGCGGCCACGATCTCGCCGGACGAGCAGGACTTCTACGTGATGACCCTGCAGCTGTCCGGGCAGTTGCGCCTGGCGCAGGACGGGCGGACCGCGGTCCTGAAGCCGGGGCAATTCGCCATCTACGACTCCGCGAAGCCCGCCGCGATCGTCTCCAGCGACGACTACCGCTCCACCTGCATCCGGTTCCCCAAGCGGTACCTGCCCGCGCCGCCGCCCGGGATCACCGCGACCGCCTTCGAGTGCGAGCCCGGGCTGCCGTCGACCGTGTGGGGCATGCTGCTCAGCCTCAACCGGAACGTGGAGTCCCTGGGCCCGCACGGCCCGCGCGCGGTGCGCACGGTGATGGACCTGGTGACCGTGATGCTGCACGGCACGCGCTTGCTGCCCGGACGGCGCGAGGTGCTGCTGGAGCAGGTGCGCGAGTGGATCGACGCGCACCTGGGCGACCCGGCCCTGGGCCCGAACGCGGTCGCCGCCGCGCACTACATCTCGCCCCGGCACCTGCACAACCTGTTCGCGGGCACCGGGTTCACGGTGTCGTCGTGGATCCGCGCCCGCCGTGTCGAGTGCTGCCGCCGCGACCTGGCCGACCCGCGGCTGGCCGCGACGCCGGTCGCCGCGATCGCCGCGCGCTGGGGGTTCAAGGGCGCGTCCCACTTCGGCCAGGTCTTCAAGCGCGAGACGGGCCGCACCCCCGCGGAGTTCCGCGCGGAGTCGCTGGCGGGCCTGCGCTAGCGCGGTGGAGCCCGGGGCACCAGCCGGAGCGGGACGTGCTGTGGCGCCCGCGTGGCGGCACGACTGCCCCGTGCAGGTGCCCGTCCGCGGACCAGTGCAGGAACTCCTCTTCCCACGGCCGGTTTTCCAGGTCCCGGCGCTCGATGAGCTCGATCTGCGTGGCAGCGAACTCCCGTAGCCCGGCGAAGATTCGGCTCAGCTTTCCCACACCTGGAGCGTGCTCCAGCCGCGCCCCCGGCACGAGTGGCAGAACCGCACGTGTTCGGCAAAATTCTGCCATCGCCGTCTTCCGCGGGGCGAACCCGAGGGTGACTTCCGCCGCGCCAGGAGGCATGATCGCGAAGTATCCGTAGTGGGAGGCCAGTTTTGAGCATCGTCGGCACCAGGGTGGTCCGCATCGAGGACCAGCAGCTGATCACGCAGGGCGGGACCTACGTCGAGGATCTACGGGTGGAGGCGCTGACCGGCGCGGTGCACGCGATGTTCGTGCGCAGCCCGATCGCGCACGCCCGCATCGCCTCGATCGACACCTCGGCCGCGCTGGAGGCGCCCGGGGTCGTCGCGGTCTACACGGCCGCCGACATCGATCTCGCCCCGCACAAGGCGGGCCCGGTCGTCGAACCGTGGCTCGCCGACGGCGTGGTCCGCTACGTCGGCGAGCCCGTCGCGCTCGTGCTCACCGAGGAGCGCTACCAGCTCGCGGACGCCGCCGAACTCGTCGACATCGACTACGACCCGCTGGACGTGGTGGCGAGCATCGACAGCGCGCTCAGCGACGAGACCGTGTTGTTCCCGGACCAGGGCACGAACCTGCTGCAGACCACCGGCGGCGAGTTCGACGACACGGCCTTCGACGAGTGCGAGGTCGTGGTCACCGAGACGATCCTCAACCAGCGCGTCGCCCCGGCACCGCTGGAGGTGCGCGGCGCGGCTTGCGCGTGGGGCGAGGACGGCCGCCTGACGTTGTGGCTGTCCACGCAGAACGCGCAGATCTCCCGCTCCACCGTCGCGAAGGGCCTCGGCGTCGAGTCGGCGAACGTCCGGGTCATCACGCCGGACGTCGGCGGCGGGTTCGGCGCGAAGATCGGCACCGACCCCGAGTCCGTCGTGCTGGGCTGGGCCTCGAAGCGGGCCGGCCGCCCGATCCGCTGGGTGGAGACCCGCAGCGAGAACCTGGTCGCGATGACGCACGGCCGGGCGCAGCAGAACACTGTCACCATCGGTGGCCGCCGCGACGGCACCGTGCTCGCGTTCCGGCTGGAGGTCGTGCAGGACGCGGGCGCCTACCCGCGCACGATGTTCCTGCCCACGCTGACCGAGCTGATGGGCACCGGCGTCTACCACTTCCCGAAGGTGGAGACGGGCAGCCGGGCCGTCGTCACCAACACCACGCCGATCGCGGCGTACCGCGGCGCCGGGCGGCCCGAGGCGGCGGCCGCCATCGAGCGCGCCATGGACCTGTTCGCCGCCGAGATCGGCATGGACCCGGCGGAGGTGCGCCGGGTGAACTTCATCCGCCCGGACGAGTTCCCGTACCAGTCGCCGACCGGCGCGAACTACGACACCGGCGAGTACGCGAAGGTCCTGGACAAGGTCCTCGAAGCCGGCGGGTACGAGCAGCTGCGCGCCGAGCAGGCCCGCCGCCGCGAGGCGGGCGACCCGGTCGTGCTCGGGCTCGGCCTGTCCGCCTACGTCGAGGTCACCGGCAACGACCGGGCGGGCGAGGCGGGCAAGGTGCACATCAACCCGGACGGCTCGGTCACCGCGTGGACCGGCGCCTCGCCGCACGGCCAGGGCCTGGACACCACGCTGGCGATGCTGCTGTCCGACCAGCTCGGCGTGCCCATCGAGAAGATCAGCATCCGGCACGGCGACACCGACGAGGTGCCGCGGGCCATCGGCACCTTCGGGTCGCGATCGCTGCAGCTGGGCGGATCCGCGCTGCGCCAGGCCGCCGACCAGGTCATCGAGCAGGCCCGCGCGCTCGCGGCCGACCGGCTGGAGGCCAGCCCGGACGACATCGAGCTCGCCGACGGCGCCTTCCAGGTGCGCGGCGCGCCCGCGAGCGGTTCAGTGACCTGGGCGCAGGTGGCCGAGCAGGCCGACCTGACCGCCGACGTGTGGTTCGGCGACGGCACCCCGACGTTCCCGTTCGGCGCGCACCTCGCCGTCGTCGAGGTCGACACGCTCACCGGGAAGGTCGAGCTGAAGCGGATCATCGCGTGCGACGACGCGGGCCCGATCGTCAACCCGCTCGCCTTCCAGGGTCAGCGGCACGGCGGGCTCGGCCAGGGCGCGGCGCAGGCGCTGCTGGAGGTCATGAACTACGACGCCGACGGCAACCCGACCACCGCCACGCTGGCGGACTACTCGTTCATCACCGCGACCGAGCTGCCCGACTTCGAGCTGGTCGACTCCGAGACGCCCACGACGCGGAACCTGCTGGGCGTCAAGGGGATCGGCGAGGCCGCGACGATCGGCGCGACCCCGGCGGTGCACAACGCGGTGGTCGACGCGCTGTCCCACCTGGGCGTGCGCCATCTCGACATGCCCACCACCCCGCTGCGGGTCTGGCAGGCTCTCACCGACGCGAGGAAGGCGAACTGAAGTGAAGGTCTCGATCGAGATCAACGGCACGACGGTCTCCGAGGAGGTCGAGGACCGCACCCTCCTGGTCCACTTCGTGCGCGAGCAGGCCGGGCTGACGGCGACGAACATCGGCTGCGACACCACCTCCTGCGGCGCGTGCACGGTGCTGCTCGACGGCGAGTCCGTGAAGTCGTGCACCGTGCTGGCCGCGCAGGCCGACGGGCACTCGGTCACCACGCTGGAGGGTCTGCACGGCGAGGACGGCGACCTGCACCCGGTGCAGCGCGCGTTCCGCGAGGAACACGGCCTGCAGTGCGGTTTCTGCACGCCCGGGATGATCATGGCGTCGGTGTCGCTGCTGGACCACAACCCGAAGCCGACGCGCCAGGAGGTGCGCGCGGGGCTGGAGGGGAACCTGTGCCGCTGCACGGGTTACCACAACATCGTCAACGCGGTGATGAACGCGTCCGGGCAGGAGGTCCAGCGGTGATCCCGGCCCAGTTCACCTACCGGCGGGTGTCCTCTGTGGACGAAGCGCTCGCGGTGGTCGCCGAGCACGGTGACGACGCCAAGCTGCTGGCGGGCGGGCAGTCCCTGCTGCCGCTGATGAAACTGCGCTTCGCCGCGCCCGAGGTGGTCGTCGACATCGGCCCGCTCGACGAGCTGCGGTACGTGCGGGCTGAGGGCGGCGAGATCGCGATCGGCGCGATGTCGCGCTACCACGACCTGCACCACGACCCGGTGCTGGCCGAGCACGCGCCGCTGCTCGCGCACGTCGCGGGCGAGGTGGGGGACCAGCAGGTGCGCCACCGCGGCACGATCGGCGGCTCGCTGGTCCACGCCGACCCGGCCGCCGACCTGCCCGCGGCGGTCCTCGCCGTGGACGGGGTGCTGGTCGCGCGCGGCCCGGACGGCGAGCGACGGATTCCGGCGGCCGAGTTCTTCCAGGGGCCGTTCGAGACGCCGCTCGCGCCGGAGGAGCTGCTGACCGAGGTGCGGATCCCGGTGCAGAACGGCGCCGCGTGGGCGTTCGAGAAGTTCACGCGGCGGTCGATCGACTGGGCGATCGTCGGAGTCGTCGTCGCCGGGAGCGCCGTGTCGCTGATCAACATGGGCGGCACCCCGCTGCGCGCCACGGCGACCGAGGCGGCCCTGGCCGACGGCGCGTCCGCCGCCGAGGCCGCCGCGCTGGCCGCGGAGGGCACCTCCCCGGCCGACGAGGCCCACGCGACGGCCGAGTACCGGCAGCACCTGGCGCGGGTGCTGACCGAGCGGGCGCTGGTGTCCGCCGGTCGTTGAGCCAGGGGGGGGGGGCGGGCGGGGCCCCCCCCCCCCCCCCCCCCCCCCCCCCCCCCGCGGGCGGTAGCGGTACGGGGGCGGGGGGGGGGAGAGGGGTTGAGGGGGCGGGGGGGGATAGGGGGGGGGGGGCGGGGGGA
>NZ_JBEXTZ010000179.1:0-8531 GCF_040614195.1 Amycolatopsis sp. NPDC006125 | reverse complement strand
GGGGATGAAACCGCCCCGGCAGGCCCAGTGACGCGGCGCGGGCGCCCCGGCCAGCCCAGCCGAGCGGCGCCAGCGCCAAGGCCAACCCAGCCGCGCGGCGCCAGCGCCAAGGCCAGCCCAGCCGCGCGGCTTGAGCGAGCGTCTCACCGGCCTCGCGCGCACGGCACCAGCCACGGCCCACGAGCCGCGTCCTAACGGCGGGCCCGCACCACCGCGTCGTAGATCGTCACCGCCTTGCCGTCCGGGTCCGTGGCTTGCCGGGGGCGCGCCTCGGCGACCTCCACGGTCCACTCGGCGGGCAGCCAGCTCGCCACCTCCTCCGCGCTGCTGAACCGCTCGGGCACGTGCGGCCGCCCCATCGTGGTGTCCAGGTCACGCGCGTCGTGGTGGACCAGCAGGACCGTGCCGCCCGGGTTGAGCCACCCGGCGAACCGGCCGACCAGCTCCCGCAGCTCCGGGTTGCGCAGGTGCAGGAACTGCGCCGAGATCAGGTCGAACCGCCGGTCGCCCGGGTCCCACGTCCGCACGTCGGCCCGCTCCCACTCGATCCGGTCGCCGACGCCGGCCGCCGCCGCGTGCTCGGATCCCCGTCGCAGCGCGGTTTCCGACAGGTCCAGCGCCGTCACCCGCCAGCCACGCTCCGCGAGCCAGCAGCTGTCGGCTCCCTCGCCCGCGCCGATGTCCAGCGCCGTGCCCGGCGGCAGGTCCCCGGCCTCCGCCACGAGCTGCGGGTTCGGCCGTCCACTCCAGACCGCCGTGTGCGAGCGGTACCGCTCCTCCCAGAACTCCTCGCCGTACTCCTCAGATCCCATGACGCTGTGCCCCTCCGACGAGTTCGCTCACTTCGCGCTCGGCCGAGAACACCCCGGCCCGGTGCGCGGCGACGGCCGCGCGCGTGTCCTCCGCCACCAGGTCCGCGTTGATCGCCGCGCCCGCCGTCAGCCCGCCGGACGCCGACACGATCACCTGCGCCGTCACGTTCGCCACGTTCCCCGCGACCCACACGCCCGGCACCTCGGTGGCGCCGGTCGGGTCCGCGGCGACGTAGCTCCCGATCACGTGCCCCTGCATGACCTGCTCCGACACCTCGAGCCCGAGCGCGGTGAGCAGCCCGGCCCGCGCCGTGAACCGGGGCGCGACCACGGCAACCTGCCGCGGCACGACCTCGCCGGACCGCATCCGCACCCCGGTCAACCGATCGTCGTCGACCTCGACGGCCGCGACCTCGCCCTCGATCACCCGGATGCCGCGGGCGGCCAGCTCCTCGCGCTGCTCGTCGGTCAGCTCGGGCGCCTGGTGCCGGAACAACGTCACGTCCGCACTCAGCTGCCGCCACAGCAGCGCCGCGTGCACCGCCATCGGGTTCCCGCCGATCACGCCGATCGCCTGATCCCGCGCCTCCCAGCCGTGGCAGTACGGGCAGTGCAGGACGTCGCGGCCGAACCGCTCCGCGACACCGTCGATGTCCGGCAGCTCGTCGACCAGTCCGGTGGTCACTAGCAGCCGGCGCGCGCGGACCTTGCGGCCGTCGTCGAGGGTCACCTCGAAACCGTCCGCGGTCCGCTCCGCCGCGGTGACCGTGCCCGTGACGATCTCGCCGCCGTACCCGGTCACCTCGTCGCGACCGATGGCGACCAGCTCGGCCGGTGGAGTACTCTCCCGGCCCAGGTAGTTGTGCACGTGCCCGGCTCGTGCGTTGCGCGGGTCGCCCGCGTCGACGACCAGCACCGACCGGCGCGCCCTTGCCAGTGCGAGGGCGCCGGCCAGCCCCGCCGATCCACCACCCACCACCACAACGTCGTACTTCTCGTCCATGACCGCGACTATCCGCGCGCCCGGCCGCGGGTGACAAGAAATTTTGCCGGGATGGCAAAACCGGGGCGGGGCCGGGCTTGAAGAGCCGGGAAGCGGGTAAACAGCGGCCACCAACGAGGAGGGCGAGGGTGGAGCAGATACCGACGTTCGGCGTCGAAGAGGAGTTCCTGCTCGTCGACGACCGGGGTCACCTGTCGGACCGCGGTCCGGAGGTGGTCGAAGCCTTCGACCGCCCCGACGGCGACGTGCAGCGGGAACTGGCGCGCAGCCAGGTGGAGCTGGCGAGCGAGGTCTGCCGGGGCGCGGGCGAACTCCTCGATCAGCTCACGCACTTCCGCTCCCGGCTCGCGGCCGAGGCGGCGAAGCGGCAGCTGCGCCTGATCGCCAGCGCGACCCCGCCGCTGGCCGAGGCTCACCCGCCCGCCCTCACGCCGACTCCGCGGTACCGGCGGATGGGCGAGCACTTCGGCATGATCGCGCGCACCGGCACCACGTGCGGCTGCCACGTGCACGTCAAGATCCCGGACCGCGGCACCGGGGTGCGGATCAGCAACCACGTCCGGCCGTGGCTGCCGGTGCTGCTCGCGCTCACCGCGAACTCGCCGTTCGACAGCGGGAACGACACCCGGTACAGCAGCTGGCGGCACGTGCTGTGGTCACGCTGGCCGTCCGCGGGACCGCCGCCGTTGTTCGCCTCGCTCGACGAGTACGAGTCCCGGGTGGCCGCGATGCTCGAATCCGGCGCGATGCTGGACCGGGGCATGATCTACTGGGACATCCGGTTGTCGGAGAAGCGCCCGACGCTGGAGTTCCGCATCAGCGACGTCGCGGCGACGGCCCGCGAGGCGGCCACCCTCGCGGTGCTGGTGCGCGGCCTCGTGCTCACCGCACTGTCCGAACTGGACGATCCGCCGCCGCCGGTGCCCGGGGAGGTGTTGCGGGCCAACCTGTGGCGCGCGGCGCGCGACGGCCTGGACGGCTCCGCCCTGCACCCGGAGACCGGACGCCTCACCCCGGCCCCGGCGCTGGTCAGCCAGCTGGTCGAACGGGTCCGCGGCGCCCTCACCGAGACCGGCGACCTCGACTTCGTGGTGGAGTCGCTGGCGTGGGTGCGCGAACACGGCAACGGCGCCCAACGCCAGCGGCGCGCCTTCGCGGAGAAGGAGCAGCTCACCGACGTGGTGGACCTGCTCAGCCTCCGATAGCCGCCTTCAGCGCGGCCAGCGCGTCCGGGTCCGCGAGCGCCGAACCAACCGCCACACCACGACACCCGGCCGCCAAGAAGTCCGCCGCATTGCCCGCATCAACACCACCCGTCGCGACGAACCGCACCGACGGGAACGGCGCCAGCTGCGCCCTGATCCAACCGGCGCCCAGCTGCCGCGCGGGAAACGCTTTCAGCCATGTGTTCCCCAGCGCCAGCGCGCTCGCGATCTCGGTCGCCGTCGCCACGCCCGGCAGGTGCGGCAGGCCGAGCCGGTGCGATTCCGTCACGACCTCCGGGTGCAGCCCGGGCGCCACGGTGAACTCGGCGCCGATCTCGCGCACCGCGACCAGCTGGTCCACTGTGGTCACCGTGCCCGCGCCGACGCTCTTGCCCCGCTCGGCCGCCGCGGCCACGGCAGCGCGCAGCGACGGCATCGCGTCCGGCGTCTGCACCGGGATCTCCACCAGCTCCACACCGAAATCCCAGGCGCGCACGCACATGTCCACAGTCTGCTGTGGATCGAGGCCGCGGAAGATGCCCAGCACGGGGTTGCGGCCGAGGTGCGCGGCGAAGAAGTCAGCGGGATCCATGGTCGTCTCCTCCCCAGCCCAGTGCCCGGGAGATCCGGTGGGCGGCGGTCCGGTACTCGTCGAGATGTGCACGCAGTTCGGCCAGCGGCGCGACGACCTTGAGCGCGGTGACGGACAGGCTGTGCGTCACCTGGCCCCGCGCGTCGCGCACCGGCAGCGCCAGGCAGTTCAGGAAGTCCTCGTGCTCGCCGTCGTCCTCGGCCCAGCCGCGTTCGCGGACGCGGTCCAGCTCGGCGGACAGCTCCGCGGGCCCGGCGACCGTGGTGGGCGTGAAGCGCTGGTAGTCGCACAGGGACAGCCAGCGCTCGCGGTCCGGCTGGTGCGCCAGGATCGCCTTCGCGACGCCGGCGGTGTGCAGAATCGCAGGCAGCCCGATGCGCGACCCCATCGCGACGCTGCCGCGGCCGTCGATCTTGTCCACGTACACCACCCGGTCACCCACCAGTTCCGCGAAGTGCACGGTGTGCCCGCACTGTTCGCCCAGCTCCTGCAGCACCGGGCGGGCGAGGGCGCGCGCCTCGACCTGGTCCAGCGCGAGCTGGCCGTAGGCGATCAGCTGGAACCCCATCGCGTAGCGGTTGTCCGGGACGCGCCGGACGAACCCGCCCTCCTCCAGGGTCTGCAGGATCCGCAGCGCGGTCGACTTGTGGACACCGAGGTGGTCGGCGATCTCGCCGAGGGTGCGGTGACGGCGGGAGACGAACGCGACGATGTCGATCGCGCGGGCGACGGTCTGGGACATCAGCCCAGTTTCCCGATGATGTCGGCGGCCGGGGGCAGTTCGGCGAAGTCCGACGGGGATTCGAGCACCCGGGCGGCGGCGTAGTGGCCCAGCCGGAGGCGCGTCACCTCGTCGCGGTCGTCGAGGAAGCCGCTGAGCCACCCGGCCGCGAACGCGTCCCCGGCCCCGACCGCGTCCACCACGTCGACCTTCGTGGACGGCACGCGGTGCACCCCCGTCGGGGTGAAGCTGACCGCTTCGATCGCGGCGTCCTTGACCACCAGGTAACGCGGGCGGTCGAGGAACGCGCGGACGCTCTCCGCGTCGCTCGTGCCCCACAGCGCCTCTGCCTCGTCGCGGCCGACGAACACGATGTCGCTGTCCTGGGCCAGTTCCCGCAGGACCTCGGGCGCGTCGCCGTGCCACAACTGCGGGCGGTGGTTGACGTCGAAGCTGACCAGGCCCGGCCCGCGGATCAGGGCACGGGTGGCTTCGCGGGCCTGCTCGGACAGCGCGGCCGTGATGCCGGAGACGTGCACGAGCCGCGCCGGCTGGGCGGTCCAGTGCGCGATGTCGGCGGTCGTGATCGCGGAGGCGGCGGAACCGGCGCGGTAGTAGTAGACGCGGGTGCCGTCCGGGGTGGGGTCCTTGAAGTAGACCGCGGTGGGACGGTGCTCGTCGCGGCGGACCAGCGACGTGTCGACGCCGTGCCGCTGGAGGTCGTCCAGCACGAGGTCGCCGAGCGGGTCGACGCCGAGCGCGCTCGCCCAGGCCGCCTTGTGCCCGAGACGGGCCAGCAGGGCCGCGACGTTCGACTCCGCGCCGCCGGGCCGCAGCAGGAAGCGGCTGTCCGAGACCAGACGGCCGCCCGCCTCGGGCGTGACCATGACCATGGTCTCGCCGACCGTCAGCACGTCCACGCCCGCCTCCGTTGCACATGTTGCAATGTCGTTGTTCTCATTGCAATATAGCAGGTCCAGCGCGGGGTGCGATCAGGAGCGGCGGGCGTAGCGGCCCGGCGGTTCACCGACCACGGCGGTGAACTCGCGGGTCAGGTGGGCCTGGTCGGCGTACCCGAGGTCGGCCGCCAGCTCGGCCCAGTCCACGGACTCGTCGCGCGCCGCCCGTTCGGCGGCGTCGTAGATGCGGTACCGGCGCAGCACCCACTTCGGGCTCACGCCGATGTGGTCGGCGAAGGCGCGCTGCAGCTGCCGCACGCTCACCCCGCCCCGCGCGGCCAAGTCCTCGACGCGTCGCAGGTCCCGGTCGCGCGCGGCGAGTTCGGCGAGGGCCGTGGTGTCCTCCGACGGCTGGCGCTCGTCCGGGACCAGCGGGGCGAGTGCGTCGTCGAGCATCGCCGCGATCTCGGCGCCACCGGTGTCGCCCGCGAGCGCTTCGGCCAGCGCGGGCTCGACCGGGTGCAGCGCCGGGAAACCCTCGGCGACCGGGTGGACCTGGTCCGTGATCGTGGCCATCGACCTGCCGAGGAACGGGCGGAACCCGCCGGGCCGGAACATCACGCCCAGCGCCCGCCCGCGCCCGGACAGCCGGCGCGTGAAGCGCTGGGTCTGCACGCCGCTGACCATGCCGGGGCCCTCGTCGAACACGACGTTGACCACCGGGTGCACGAGGACGTGCTGCTCGTGGACATCCGGCAGGTCCCAGGACACCAGCCAGTACCGGTCGACGAACCGGTCCACCCCCGGCGACGGCGGGTACCGGGTCAGCTCGAACCGCCGCAGCCCCGCGTTCGGGTGCAGGATGCCGCGGCTGTCCCGCTCGACCGGCTCGACCACACCCCGAGCCTAGTCGCGTTTCTTCAAGACCGGCCGGCCGCGCCCGGCTAGCGTGCGGGCATGACGACACGCGCGGAAAGCACCTTCACCAGCGAGAACAGAGAGAGCACCCCGCGCGAGTGGACCGGCGGCGCGATGGCCAGGACGCGGTGGCTGAAGGAGTTCACCGGCGACCTGGAGGGCACGAGCGTGGTCGAGGCGATCATGCTCCAGGTCGAGCCCGCGCCGGGTGGTGAGGCGGGCGCGATCTACGTCGGGGTCGAGCGGTTCGAGTGCAGCCTGCACGGGCGCAAGGGCAGCTTCCTGCTGACCCACAACGCCACCTCGCTCGGTGCGGAGACCGGCGGCGAGTGGACCATCGTGCCCGGCTCCGGCCGCGATGAGCTGACCGGGATCAGCGGCCGCGGGGAAATCCTGCCGGACCACCACTTCGTTTTGGAGTACACGCTGCGCTGAAATCGGTTAGGGTGTCGCAATTCTCGACGCCGAGGACGTGACGCCCATGATCGGAGAACGAACGGCGCAGCGCACATTCTTCGCGCCGCCGCGGGACCGGGAACCGGCCGAGCTGTACCGGGAGATCGTCGCCGGATCGGCCACCGCGAGCCGCACCGCGTTCGCGCTGGAGCCACACGCGCGGATCAGCACCAACACGTACTTCGGCCGCTTCCCGGCCAGTCACTGGCAGCGGTGGACCGACGTGCCGCGGGTGACGCTGCGGGTGCGGGCGCGTGGTTCGGGAACGATTTTCCTGATGGCTTCCGACAGCCTCGGCCGGGAACGCACGGTCGATTCCGCACGCGTCCATTCGGCGGAATCGGAATACACCGAACTGACGGCCGAGCTGAATCGGTTCGCCGACGGCGGCGCATTGTGGCTGGAGGCCGCGACGGAGAACCGGCGGCTGCGGGTCGACGACGTCCGGTGGCTGGTGCCGGGCCCGGGCCGGGGTCACGGCGCGGTGGTCGCGATGTGCACCCACAACCGTCCGGAGGAGTGCCTCGCCACCCTGCGGACGCTCGCCGCGGACCGCGAGTGCCTGGACGCGCTGGACGCCGTGTTCGTGGTGGACCAGGGCAGCGATCCGGCGCCCGTGGAGCAGGCCGGGCTCGGCGCGAAGCTGCGGTACGTGCGGCAGCCGAACCTCGGTGGCGCGGGCGGGTTCGCGCGCGGGTTGAGCGAGGCCACCGCCGACGGTCGTCGTCCGCACGTGGTCCTGATGGACGACGACATCGTGCTGGAGCCGGAAACGGTGCTGCGCCTGATCGCGTTCGCGGAGCTGACCGTGGCACCGGCGATCGTCGGTTCGCAGATGCTGCAACTGCTGCACCCGCACCGCCTGCAGGTGGCGGCCGAGTACGCGGACCTGCCACGCCTCCGGGCGGGCCGCCCGGTGCCGGGCGCGTTCCAGGACGTGGACCTGCGGGAACACAAGCTGGACCTGCACGTGGACGGCGAGTACAACGCGTGGTGGACGTGCCTGGTGCCGCCCGAGGTGGTGGAGTCGACCGGCTTGCCGATGCCGATGTTCTTCCAGTGGGACGACATCGAGTACGGCTTGCGAGCTCGGGCGGCCGGCCACCCAAGCATCACCCTGGCCGGCGCGGGGGTCTGGCACGCGGACTTCTGGTGGAAGGACTGGGACGACTGGCCGCGGTACTTCAGCGTCCGCAACGGCTTGATCGTGGCCGCCCTGCACGGCGATTTCCAAGGAACGGCGGCTTTCCTGGCGGGTGAACTGGCGCGCTACCTGGTGTCGATGAGGTACGCCCTGGCCGCGACGCTCATCCTGGCGATAGAGGACTTCCTGCGCGGCCCGGAGGTCTTGTCGGACGGCGGCGCGCAAGCTGTGGCGGCGGTGCGGAAGCTGCGCTTGGAACACCCGGAGACGCAGTTGCGACCGGTATCGTCGGTTGGCCAGACGCGCACTGTCCGATCCGGACCGGAGCCATCGCGCCCAGGACTGGTGATGGCGAAGCGAATCGCATGGCACCTGCTGGGAAAGTCACATGGAGAGGCGGCGGTGCCGGCGCGGGACAGCGAGTGGTGGCATGTGGCGCTGTTCGACCGTGCGGTGGTGACGGACCCGTCGCAGGAGGGCGTGAAGGTTCGGCAGCGGGACCGGGCATTGGCAAGGAAGCTGGCGACCGAAGGCGCGAAGGTCCTGCTCCGATTCCGCAAAGAGGCGGAGCGGGCCGCGGACCAATACCGGGCAGCACTACCAGATCTGACCACAACGAACAGCTGGAACCAACGCTTCAACAAGGCCTGAAACCGCCACCCGGCAACGAAAAGCAAGCGACTACCCCAACCAGACCTCCCCCGCCCCCGATCCACAGCCGATCTTTAGTCGCCGATCAGGCGTGTCAAGGTACTCTTTCCCGCCTTGACACGCCTGCTCG
>NZ_JBEXTZ010000178.1:0-9093 GCF_040614195.1 Amycolatopsis sp. NPDC006125 | reverse complement strand
GTGGGTTGGTCGTGGGGGGGGGGGGGGGGGGGGGGGCGGGCGGCCCCCCCCCCCCACGGAGGGGTGTCAGGCGAGCTGCTGGAGGCGGACCATGTTGCCCGCCGGGTCGCGGAAGGCGCAGTCGCGCACGCCGTAGGGCTGGTCGACCGGTTCCTGCACGACCTCGGCGTCGCGGGCCTGCAGGCGCTCGAAGACGCCGTCGAGGTCCTTGGTGGCCAGGTTGATGCTGGCGAAGGTGCCCTTGGCCATCATCTCGGTGATGGCGGCGCGCTCGCTGTCGGTGATGCCGGGGGTCGCCTCCGGCGGGTACAGCACGATGGAGACGTCCTGCCCGGGCGGGCCGACGGTGATCCAGTGCATGCCGTTGTAGCCGACGTCGTTGCGGACCTCGAAGCCGAGGACGTCGCGGTAGAAGGCGATGGCGGCGTCCCGGTCGTTGTGCGGGAGGTAGGTGGCGTGAATGCTGATGTCCATGGCCGTCAGGCTATTTGCGGGCCGCGGGCGGCGCTTCTCGATTCCTGATCGGTCTGGTGACCTGTTTCGCGACGCACGGCGGCATGCCCACGGTCGCCTCCGCGGCCTCGGCGCGGTAGGCGCTGGGCGGCATGCCGACCAGCTCGGTGAAGCGGGTGCTGAAGGTGCCCAGGGACGAGCTGCCGACGGCGAAGCAGACCTCGGTGACGCTCATGTCGCCGCGGCGCAGCAGCGCCATCGCGCGTTCGATGCGGCGGGTCATGAGGTAGGAGTAGGGCGATTCGCCGTAGGCGCGCTTGAACTCGCGGCTGAGGTGCCCGGCGGAGACGTTCACCCCGCGGGCGAGCGCCTCGACGTCGAGCGGCTGCGCGTACTCGCGGTCGATCCGGTCCTTGACGCGGCGCAGCATCGCGAGGTCGCGCAGGCGCTGAGCCTCGGTGGAACTCCTGGTCACTGCGAAATCGTGCCACAACGGACGGCGCCGCGGAGCCCGATTCGCCGAACCCGGGACGCCGTGGCGCCTGCCGGTCCGGTCAGCGCAGCCGTTCGAGGTCGCGGGCCGTTTCGGCGAGTTCGAGGGCCATGCGGCGCAATTCACCGGGGTCGGCGCCGTCGTCGGCGGCCGTGACGACGTCTTCGGCGGCGCAGCGCAGCTGGAAGAGGCGGTCCTGCAGCGCGGTCAGCTCGGTGTCGGACAGCACCACGGCGTCCTCGGGCAGGCCGCTGCGCTGGACGGCGACCCGGCGTTCGTAGGCGCGCTGGCGGCAGGACTGGCCGCAGTACCGGCGGCGGCGGCCGGTGCTCCCCTGCTCGATCGGCCGGCCGCACCAGCCGCAGTGCAGGACGGCGCCGGGCCGCCGCCGGCGCGCGGAAACGTCACGTGACGCTTCGATCTGGTCCACCTGTCCGCTCACGCAGCAGACCCTAACCGGCCACGCGGAACTCATGCCTCGGCCACGCCGATGCCCCACACTGGTCGGGTGCAGATCAACCACCCGTACCTGAGCGGCACCCTCCCCCGCGCGTTCGCCCACCGCGGGTGGCACCTGGACGAGCTCGACGGGCTGGAGAACTCGCTGCCCGCCTTCCAGCGCGCGGTCGCCGAGGGCTACGCCTACGTCGAGACCGACGTGCACGCCACGGCCGACGGCGTGGTCGTGGTGCACCACGACGCGCTGCTGGACCGGACCACCGACGCCCACGGCCCGATCGCGAAGCAGACCTGGTCCGCGGTCTCGCGCGCCAAGGTCGGCGGCCGGGTGCCTCTGTCGCGGCTGGAGGACGTGCTGGAGGAGCTGCCGCAGACGCGGTTCAACATCGACATCAAGAGCGACCGCGCGATCGTGCCGTTCGTGAAGACGGTCGAGCGGATGGGCGCGATCGACCGGGTCGCGGCGGCGGCGTTCTCCGACAACCGGCTGGCCGCGATCCGCAAGCTGGCCGGGCCGAAGCTGATCACGTCCATGGGCCCGCGGTCGGCGGCGGTGCTGTGGGCCAGCGGGTGGCTGCCGTGGGCGCGGCTGGGCTTCCTGTGCCGGGGCGAGATGGCGCAGGTGCCGTCCCGGCAGGGCGCGATGACGGTGATCGACCGCGGGTTCGTGCGCAGCGCCGAGCGGGCCGGCCTCGAGGTGCACGCGTGGACGATCAACGAGCGGGCGCACATGGAGCGGCTGCTCGGCCTCGGGGTGCACGGCATCGTCACCGACCGCCCGGACGTGCTGCGCGAGGTCCTCACCGAGCGCGGCGCCTGGCCGCCCGTCGCCTAGCGGGGCGGTTTGCCCTCCCACGCCGCGGTCCACGTCTTCGGGCCGAGGCGGCCGGAGTCGGTGATGCCGTTGGCGCGCTGCAGGTCCAGCACCGCGTCGCGGGTCTTGTCGTAGTAGCAGCCGGTGCCGGTGAAGCCGTAGCCGAAGGCGTTCATCCGCAGCTGGAAGGTCTTGAGGGCCTCGGCGCAGTCGCCGTAGGCGTAGACGACGCCGGGCCAGGCGGGCTTGGCGCCGGCGACCGGGGCCGGGACGGGGCCGCCGCCGATGTAGGCGCTCTCGGCGTAGGTGGGGACGCGCTTGCTGCGGGCGTCCTTGTCGTTGCGCAGCCCGAGCATGCCGGCGCACTCCCAGGGCTGCCAGCCGCGCATGCGGTAGAGGTAGAGCGCGCGGTAGTCCTGCTCGACGGGGGTGGCGAGGTCCGGGCGGCCCTTGCCGCCGACGCTGCGCCAGGTGGGCAGGTCGAACTGGTAGGCGCCGTAGTAGCCGTTGCCGGTGTTGACGGTGTAGCGGTTGCTGGACTCGCACATGCGCAGCTTCAGCCAGGTCGCCGCGCTGGGGTCGGCCGACGCGGACGGGACGGCGACCAGCTGGACCCCCAGGGCCAGCAGCGCGGCGAGGACGAGGCGGACGCTCGCGCGAGCCGAGGGTCTCCACCGGGGCTTTCTCATGCGGTCACCGTAAGTTCGCGCACCAGGAACCTCAACTGTCACACCAGCCCCAGCAGCACCACCGCCGACGGTTGGCAGAGCACCACCGACACGCGCGCCGGCCTGCGAACACCCCGGAAACCGGACAAAAACCCTCCCCTTGATCCCTGCTCCCCTGTCATCGGCAGCCGGACCCGGGCACTCCGCTGTTTTCACCCGATCAAGGGAGCCCACGGCGGGGCTGGATAGGGTCGTCGGTCGTGACCACCCTTGGCGACACCGATCCGGACCCGACCGACGCCCTGTCCCCGCTGCCCTCGCGCAACGGGTCCGGCACGCCGGCGCGGGGCAGGCTGCGGTTCTGCTACGGCCCGATGGACTGCGGCAAGTCCACGCTCGCGCTGCAGATCAACCACAACCACGCCCGGCAGGGCAGGCGCGGGATGCTGCTGGTGCGGCACGACCGGTCGGGCGAGCCGCGGATCAGCAGCCGGATCGGGATCACCCGCGAGGCCACCGAGGTGGGCGCCGACACCGACCTGCGGCAGCTGGTCCGCCGCGAGTGGGTCGCCGGGCGTCCCCTGGACTACCTGATCGTGGACGAGGCGCAGTTCCTGTCCGCGGCGCAGGTCGAGCAGCTGGCCGAACTGGCCGACGAGGTGTCCCTGGACGTGTACTGCTTCGGGATCGCCACCGACTTCCGCAGCCGCCTGTTCCCCGGCGCCCAGCGGCTGTTCGAACTGGCCGACGACCTGCAGCCGGTGCAGGTGGAGGTGCTGTGCTGGTGCGGCGCGCCGGGGCGGTTCAACGCCCGGGTGGCTGACGGGGAGGTCCTCCGGGAGGGGGACACCGTGGTGGTCGCCGACACCGCACCGGGGGTAGTTGAAAACGCAAGTTCACCACACTGGGAGACGGAAGTGGCTACCTTGCGTTATCAAGTACTATGCCGCCGCCACTTCCGCCTCGGGGACCTGGGGCCCGCTTCGCCGCAACACGGTCAGCTGCGGCTGACCTGAACGGATCAGCCGCTCCCCCGCACGGGGGAATATGCCAAGAAGACCCACACATCCGCGTCACGTCGTGCACCGAATCGACTCTCAACAGAGGAAGCTGTTGCCGAGGGGTGATTCAGCTCATCGTGAGTAACGACATGGTGCTGTGGGAATTCCCAGTTGCCAGTAGCCGTTGCATAGGGTGAGCATCACCCTGGCTCTAGACCCGGAGCCGACTGAAAGGACGTCATCATGGCCGACCGTGTTCTCCGTGGAAGCCGGCTGGGAGCGGTCAGCTACGAGACCGACCGCAATCACGATCTGGCCCCGCGCCGTACGGTGCGTTACGCGTGTCCGAAGAACCACGAGTTCGAGGTGCCCTTCTCCGACGACGCCGAGATCCCCTCGGTGTGGGAGTGCCGCCTGCACGGCAGCGAGTCCGAGATCGTCGATGGCGCGCAGCCCGAGCAGAAGAAGGTCAAGCCGCCGCGCACGCACTGGGACATGCTGCTCGAGCGGCGGAGCATTCCCGAGCTCGAGGAACTGCTGAACGAGCGTCTCGCTGAGCTGAAGGGACGGCGTACGTCCAAGTCGGCGTAGCGCTTCTGCCTCTCCCACCACACCGAAGGCCCCCGTGTCCTCCCGCCACGGGGGCCTTCGCCTGTCTTCAGGTCGCCGCTCAGGCGCCGCGGCCCCGCTCGGTGTCGGCCTCGATGTGCTCCTTGCGGACCTCGCCGGCCACGGTCTCGGTGTCCTGAACCTGGCCCTTGGCCAGCCGCACCCGTTCGACCGGCACCGCTTCGGTGTCCACCACCGGCCGCTCTTCGCGGAGCACGACCTCGTGTTCCTCCTCCGAGATGGCGGGCCCGTCCATGGCCTGGCCCCGGTTGGCGTCGGTGATCGGCTCCCGCTCGACGCGCACTTCCTCCCGGGTGACCGGGACCTGGACCTGCTCGGTCTCGGTCACCACGTACTTCCGCAGCCGGGCGCGGCCGCGTTCACGCTGCTCGGTGCCGACCCGCAGCCGCTCCTCCGAGCGCGTCATGGCGTCGTCGGTGGTCGGGCCGGAGATGTCCCGGCCGGTGGTCTCCTCGTGGCCGCCGGCTTGCCCGGGCACCTGGTAGTGGCGGTAGAGCCGCTGCTCCTCGCTCTCGTCGATGTGGCGGCCCTGGGCGGTCGGGTCGGGCTCGACCCGCGGCGCGTCCTTGATCAGGTCCTTGGGGTAGGCCGTCTCCAGGTCGCCGTCGTCGCGTGGGCGCACCCCCTGGACGGGCACCAGGGAGTCGTGGGTGCCGAACATGCCGGTGCGCACCGTCAGCCAGGTGGGGTGGCCCTGCTCGTCGTCGGTCCACAGCTCCTCGACGCGGCCGATCTTCTCCCCGCTGGTGTGGTAGAGGGTGTGGCCCGCCCAGTCCGCGAAATAACGCGTGCCGATTTCGGTCATGGTGGTTCCTTCACTGGAGGCGCCGGCGAAGGGCCGGCGGATGAGGGGGAACCCGACGCCGACGAGGACGGCGTTCTGCTCAGTCGGGTCCTTCGGTGCCGCCGCGCAGGCCCTGCGCGGCTCGACCTCAGTTACCCTCGGCAGTGATCGGTTATCGGACCAGCCGGGATGTCACCGCAATGGCGCAGACTGCATGCCGACCCCGACGACCGACAGTAGAAAACTCCCCTGCCGCCGCCCGTCGGCCCGGGGCCATCCGCGCGACGGCACACGGACAGTAGTGCGCGGTTCCGGCACGAATCGGGGCCGCGGAATCAGCGGCGGCGCAGCAGCGACCGCACCTGCTCGGCCCGGTAGCGGGCGCCCCACAGGCCCACGCGCAGCAGGGCCTCGCGGATGATGGCGCTGCTCATCTTCGACTGGCCGATCTCCCGCTCGGTGAAGGTGATCGGCACCTCGACCACGTCGAAGCCGGTGCGGACGGTGCGCCAGGCGAGGTCGATCTGGAAGCAGTAGCCGCGCGAGGCGATCTCGTCCAGCGGGAGCTTCTCCAGCACCTCACGCCGGTAGGCGCGGAACCCGGCGGTCACGTCCTTGATCCGCACGCCGAGCGCGAGCCGCGAGTACAGGTTGGCCGCGCGGGAGAGCAGTTCGCGGTGCTTGGGCCAGTTCACCAGGCTGCCGCCGGGCACGTAGCGGGAGCCGAGCACCAGGTCGGTGTCGGCGAGCGCCTCCAGCATCCGGGGCAGGTCCTCGGGCGCGTGCGAGCCGTCGGCGTCCATCTCGACGATGGTGCGGTAGTCGCGTTCCAGGCCCCACCGGAACCCGGCCACGTAGGCGGCGCCGAGTCCGGCCTTCTCGGTGCGGTGCAGCACGTGGACGCGGTCGTCGCCGGCGGCGATCTTGTCCGCGAGCTCCCCGGTGCCATCGGGGCTGCCGTCGTCGACCACCAGGGCGTGCACCTCGGGCAGCGCTCGGTGCAGCCGGTCCAGGATGAGTGGCAGGTTGTCCCGCTCGTTGTAGGTCGGGATCACCACCAGCACCGGATCGATCGGTCGGGCCGCCCGTGGCGCGTGCGCCATCCCCTTGTTCCTCCCCCGCGGAGAACCTCACTCCGCCCTGGTCGCCGTCGTGCTCGCCGCCCGGGTGCGGACGCGCAGCACGAGCCCGGCCACGATGGCGGCGAGCGCCGCCCCGACCAGCCCGTACTCCGTGGACGCCCCGAGTCGATCCGACAGCGTAGCCTGTGTGCGCAGCGGCACGTCCCCGACCAGGGACGCGGCGGTGAACTGGCTGGTCGACTGGGTCACGGCGCCGTCCGGTTCGACCAGTGCGCTGACCCCGCTGGTGGCCGACACGACGACCGCGCGGCCGTGTTCGACGGCCCGCAACCGCGCCATCGCCAGCTGCTGGTAGGTCATTTCGCTGTGCCCGTACCAGGCGTTGTTGGTGGGCAGCACGATCAGCTGGGCGCCGTCGTCGACCGCGTCGCGGGAGACGTAGTCGTAGGCGATTTCGTAGCAGATGGGCACGGCGACCCGGGTGCCGGCGATGTCGAGCACCGCGGGGGTGGACCCGGCCTGCATGTCGCCGGTGTCGTCGACGAAGGGCGTGAACCAGCGGGCGATGGAGCGGGCGGGGACGAACTCGGCGAAGGGCACCAGCTCCTGCTTGCTGTAGCTCTCGCCGCGGCCGGTGGCCGGGTCCCACACGAACTCGGTGTTCTGCGTTCGCTGCCCGCGCTCGCGGTAACGGGCGCCGATCAGGGTGGGGATGCCGAGGTCGCGCACCACCTGGTCGAGCACGGGGTCGGTGGTGGTGAGGTCGGTGGCGGTCTCCGGCCACACGATGAGGTCCGGCGTGGGCACGGCGCCGGAGCGGATGCGCGCGGCCAGGACCTCGCTCTGGGCGAGGTGGTTGGCGCGCAGGGTGGCCGATTCGTTGATCAGGTCGAGGCCGACGTCGGGCGCGTTGCCCTGCACCGTGGCCACCGTGCGGCTGCCGGCCTGGGCGGCGGTGCCGATCGTGGGCCACAGCGCGAGCCCGGCGATCACCGGGACGACCGTGGCGATCACGGGCAGGCGGAGCGCGCGCCAGTCGCGGCGGGCGGCGTGCGCGAGCAGCGCGGCCAGCGCGAACCCGGTGAGCACGACGGCGAACCCGGTCAGCGGCGCGCCGCCGATCGAGGCGAGCGGGGTGAACGCGCCTTCGGGCTGGCTGAACGCGACCCGTCCCCACGGGAACCCGCCGAAGGGCCACCAGCTGCGCGGGGTCTCGCTGGCGATGATCACCGCCGCCATCCACACCGGCGCGCCGGGCAGGCGGGCGACGACGGTGCAGAGGGCGGCGGCGAGCCCGAGGTAGGCGGCCAGGGCGGCGGACAACGCGACCCACGGGGCGGGCCCGAACCCGCGGCCGAGGAAGTCCTGCAGCCAGAACAGCAGCGGCAGGTACAGGCCGAGCCCGAACGCGAAGCCGTAGCCGAGGCCGCCCCAGAACCGCCGCCCGCGCAGCGCCAGGCCGAGACCGGCGAAACCGAGCGGCGCGAGCCACCACAGGTCGCGGGGCGCGAAGGCGAGGTAGAACACGACCCCGGACGCCGCGGCGAGCGCGAGGCGCAGCAGCCAGGGCCGCCACTGCCGCTTCTTCCGGGTGGGTGCCGACGGCTCGGCGGACTCGGCCACTGGTGCTGCCACGCGATGAACTCTAGGCCGCCGAGGTGAACGCGTCGTAGAGCACCTCACCGCCCCGGACCGTGCGCAGGCAGGTCGGCAGCGGCGCGTCCGGGTCGAGCGGCGGCAGCGCGGGGACGCGCGAGCGCGGGTCGGTGGACCAGCGCTGGACCCGGGAGTCCGGCGCGGCCACGACGAGGTCGGCGGCGTCCCAGATGGCGTAGTGCGCGGGCGCGCCGGGCACCAGGCTGCCGGTGAGGCCGTCGTTGACGCCCGCGGCGCGGTGGCCGCCCCGGGTGTGGGCGGTGAAGGCGGCGCGGGCGGACAGGCCGGAGCCGGGCGTGCGGTGGTGGACGGCCGCGCGGACGCTGTCCCAGGGCTGCAGCGGGGTGACCGGGCAGTCGGAGCCAAACGCGAGCAGGACCCCTTCGGCGGCGAGCATCGCGAACGGGTTCATGGCCGCGGCGCGCTCGGCGCCCAGCCGCTGGGCGTACATGCCCGCCGGCCCGCCCCACAGGGCGTCGAACTGGGGCTGCATGGAGCCGGTGACGCCCCAGCCGGCCAGTGCTTTGGCCTGCTCGGCGTCGATCATTTCGAGGTGCTCCAGGCGGTGGCGGCCACCGGCCAGGGCGCGCTGACCGACGGTCTTCTCGGCGAGCTGGAAGCCGCGCACGACTTCGGCCACGGCGGCGTCGCCGATGACGTGGAACCCGGCCTGCAGTCCGGCTTCGGTGCAGGCGACCAGGTGCGCGGCGATGGTGTCGGCGTCGAGGTAGCGGGCGCCGGTGGAGCCGGGTGCGTCGAGGTAGGGCTCGTGCAGGGCGGCGGTGCGGGAGCCCAGCGCGCCGTCGGCGAACAGGTCGCCGGCCAGGCCACGCGCGCCGAGGCGGCGGGCGGTGTCGACGGCGTCGAGTTCGCCCCAGTAGGCGACGACCTCGGGGTGGCCGGGTTCGGCGGCGAGTGCGAGGAGGTCGGCGAGGTCGTCCTCGCCGGAGATGTCGGGCCCGGCGCACTCGTGGACGCTGACGATGCCGCGCGCGGCGGCCAGGCGGAGGAAGGCCTCCTGGGCGCGGCGGCGCTGCTCGCGGGTGAGCGCGG
>NZ_JBEXTZ010000177.1:0-9124 GCF_040614195.1 Amycolatopsis sp. NPDC006125 | reverse complement strand
GACCGAACGCCCCCCCACCCCGCCGGGCGCCCGCGCGGTTCCGGGCGGCGCCCCCCCCGAGGCGGCACTGCCCGCCCGGCCGGGGACGCACGCCAGGGCGGGCTGGGCAGCGCCGCAGCCCGCGGGCGAGCCCGGGCGGGCCGGGGCGGCGGTCCAGGCAGCGCCTTCGGCCGCGGGGCCATGGGGCGTGGGCAGCACCCTGCCGTCAGGCGAGGGCGGCCGCCGCGCGGCACCCCACCGCCGCACGGCCCGCCAACGCCACACCGCGCCCCGTTGCCACACGCCACCCCGCCGCCACGCCGCCGCGCGAGATCGGCCGAGGCGAGCGCAGCCGTCAGGCGAGATCGGCCGTCAGGCAGGCGCGGCGCTCCAGCGCGCGCGGCGGTCAGGCGGGGTGCCGCTGTCAGGCGAGCACCAGCCGCCCCGCAAGCACAGCCGCCACGCAAGCGCCGCTGTCAGGCGAGCGCGGCCGTGATGGCGGCCCCCAGCTCGGTCGTCGTCGACTTGCCGCCCAGGTCCGGGGTCGCCACCTCGCCGGCCGCGAGCACCTCCTCGACCGCCCTGTGCACCGCCGCGGCGGCCGTCTTCTCGCCCAGATGCTCGAGCATCATCGCGCCGGCCAGGATCTGCGCCACCGGGTTCGCGATGCCCTGCCCGGCGATGTCCGGGGCGCTGCCGTGCACCGCCTCGAACATCGACGGGTACTCGCCCGGCGGGTTGACGTTGCCGGACGGCGCCATGCCCAGCCCGCCCGTCACGGCCGCCGCCAGGTCGCTCAGGATGTCGCCGAACAGGTTCGACCCCACCACGACGTCCAGCCGGTCCGGGTGCTGCACCATGCGCGCCGCCAGCGCGTCGATGTGCGTCTGTTCACTGTGGACGTCCGGGTACTCCGCGGCGACCTCCGCGAACACCTCGTCCCAGAACGGCATCGTGTGGATGATCCCGTTCGACTTGGTCGCCGAGCACACCCGGCCGCTGCGGGTGCGGGCCAGCTCGAACGCGAACCGGATGATCCGCTCGACCCCGACCCGCGTGAAGATCGACTCCTGCACCACGAACTCGCCCGGCTGCCCCGGGTTGTGGCGCCCGCCGATCTGCGAGTACTCGCCCTCGGTGTTCTCCCGGACGATCACCATCTCCAGCTCGTCGGCCTCCCGGCCGGCCAGCACGGACGTCGTCCCGGGCAGCAGCCGCACCGGCCGCAGGTTCACGTACTGCGCGAACGCCCGCCGGATCGGGATCAGCAGCCCCCACAGCGACACGTGGTCCGGCACCCCGGGGAACCCGACCGCGCCGAGCAGGATCCCGTCGAACGGCCGCAACCGGTCGATGCCGTCCTCCGGCATCATCCGGCCGGTCTTGGTGTACCGCTCGCAGCTCCAGTCGAACTCCGTCCACTCCAGACGGAACCCGTGCACTTCGCCAGCCCGGTCGAGGACCTGGCGCGCCTCGGCGGTGACGTCGACCCCGATGCCGTCACCGGGGATGCTCGCGATCCGGTAGGTGTTCACAGGCTCACCGCGATGTACTTGGTCTCCAGGAACTCGTCGATGCCGACGGTGCCGCCCTCGCGGCCGAGCCCGGACTGCTTGACCCCGCCGAACGGCGCCGCCGGGTTGGACACGATGCCCTGGTTCAGCCCGATCATGCCGGCCTCCAGCGACTCCGACACGCGCAGCGCACGCTTGAGGTCGTTGGTGTAGACGTAGCTGACCAGGCCGTACTCGGTGTCGTTGGCCGCCGCGACGGCCTCGTCCTCGTCGTCGAACACGCTGATCGGCGCGACCGGCCCGAAGATCTCCTCGCTCGCCATGCGGGCGTCCCGCGGCACGTCGGTGAGCACCGTGGCCTGGTAGAAGTTGCCCGGACCGTCCACAGTGGCCCCGCCGGTGAGCACCTTGGCGCCACGGGAGGTGGCGTCGGCGACCAGCTCGGTCACCTTGTTCACCGCGTCGGCGTCGATGAGCGGGCCGACGACCACGCCGGGCTCGGTGCCGCGCCCCAGCGGCAGCGCCGACATCCGCTCGGTCAGCCGCCGGGCGAACTCGTCGGCGACCCCGCGCTGCACGTAGAACCGGTTGGCCGCGGTGCACGCCTCGCCGATGTTGCGCATCTTGGCCTGCATCGCGCCCTCGACCGCCGCGTCCAGGTCGGCGTCGTCGAAGACGAGGAACGGCGCGTTGCCGCCCAGCTCCATCGACGTGCGCAGCACCTTGTCCGCGCACTGCTCCAGGAGTTTGCGCCCGACCGCGGTGGATCCGGTGAAGGACAGCTTGCGAGCGCGGCCGTCCTTGATCATCGGCTCCATCACGCCGCCCGGGTCGCTGGTGGTGAGCACGTTGAGCACGCCGGCGGGCAGCCCCGCCTCGGTCAGGATCGCGGCCAGCGCGAGCATCGACAGCGGCGTCTGCTCGGCCGGCTTGATGACCATCGTGCAGCCCGCGGCGATCGCCGGGCCGATCTTGCGGCCGCCCATCGCCATCGGGAAGTTCCACGGCGTGATCAGCAGGCACGGCCCGACGGGCTGCTTGGTGACGAGGAACCGGCCCGCCCCGTTGGGCGCGACCTGGTAGCCGCCGTCGATGCGCACGGCCTCCTCGGAGAACCAGCGGAAGAACTCGGCCGCGTAGGCGACCTCGCCCTTCGCCTCGGCCAGCGGCTTGCCCATCTCCAGCGTCATCAGCAGCGCCAGCTCGTCGACGCGCGCGTTCAGCAGTTCGTAGGCGCGGCGCAGGATTTCGCTGCGCTCGCGCGGCGCCGTCTTCGCCCAGTCGGCCTGCGCCGCGACGGCGGCGTCGAGGGCCGCCTTCCCGTCCTCGGGCGCGGCGTCGGCGACCTCGCAGAGGACCCGGCCGGTGGCGGGATCCTCGACGGCGAAGGTCCGCCCACTGCTCGACGGGACCCACTTCCCGCCGATGAACAGCTCCTTGCCGACGGCGTCCACGACACCCGATTCGGTCAGCTCGGCCATTGGTCCTCCTGATCAACCTTGCGCCTGTCCACCGGCCATGCTAGACAGATTGTCAACAATCTACAAGCTCACTCCGGTTAGGAGTTCCGCCGTCATGGCCCAGCTCTCCCCCCTGCTCAAGCAGGCCACTCCGGTCGTCGTCGAGCACGGCGAAGGCGCCTACCTCTACGACGTCGACGGCAACCGCCACCTCGACTTCACCGCCGGGATCGGTGTGACCAGCACCGGCCACTGCCACCCGAAGGTGGTCAAGGCGGCGCAGGAGCAGATCGGCAAGGTCATCCACGCGCAGTACACCACCGTGATGCACCAGCCGCTGCTCAAGCTGACCGAGCGGCTCGGCGACGTGCTGCCCGCGGGGCTCGACTCGCTGTTCTTCGCGAACTCCGGCAGCGAGGCCGTCGAAGCCGCCCTGCGCCTGTCGCGGCAGGCCACCGGGCGGCCGAACGTGATCGTCTTCCAGGGCGGGTTCCACGGCCGCACGGTCGCCGCGGCGTCGATGACCACCTCCGGCACGCGGTTCAGCGCCGGCATCTCGCCGCTGATGGGCGGCGTGCACGTGGCGCCGTTCCCCTACGCCTACCATTACGGCTGGGACGAGCAGACCGCGACGAAGTTCGCGCTGCGCGAGCTGGACTACCTCTTCCAGACGATCAGCGCGCCGAACGAGACGGCCGCGTTCTTCATCGAGCCGATGCTCGGCGAGGGCGGGTACGTGCCGGCGAACACCGAGTTCATGGCCGGGCTGCGCGAGCGCGCCGACCGGCACGGGATCCTGCTGGTGATCGACGAGATCCAGACCGGATTCGGGCGCACCGGCCGGTTCTGGGGCCACGACCACTTCGACGTGAAGCCGGACGTCGTGCTGATCGCGAAGGGACTGGCGAGCGGCTTCCCGCTGTCCGGCATCGCGGCGTCGAAGGAGCTGATGTCCAAGGCGTTCCCCGGTTCGCAGGGCGGCACGTACGGCGGCAACGCGGTGTCGTGCGCGGCGGCGCTGGCCACCCTCGACGTGATCGAGGAGGAGAACCTGGTCGAGAACGCGGCGGCGCGCGGCAAGCAGCTGCTCGAAGGCGCGCGGCTGATCGCCGACAAGACGCCGGAGATCGGCGAGGTGCGCGGGCTGGGCCTGCTGGTCGGTTCGGAGTTCACCAAGGCCGACGGCACGCCGGACACCGCGCTGGCCGCGGCGGCGCAGCAGGAGGCGGCGCGGCGCGGGCTGCTGCTGCTCACCTGCGGGGCGTACTCGAACGTCGTGCGGATGATCCCGCCGCTGGTGGTCACCGCCGAGCAGATCGACGACGCGCGCGCGATCTGGGCCGAGACCGTCGCCACCGTCACCGGTTCCAAGTAGGGAGAAGAGGCACGTTGGCCCGCTACATCACCATCTCGCTCGACAAGCGCGGCGTGTCCTGCCGTGCCGTGCTGCTGGACGCGGAAGCGCCGCGGACCTGCCAGGCGGTGTGGAACGCGCTGCCGCAGAGCGGTTCGGCCTACCACGCGAAGTACGCCCGCAACGAGGTCTACACGCTGGTGCCGCCGTTCGCCGACCCGAAGCCGGGCCGGGAGAACCCGACGGTCACCCCCATTCCCGGGGATGTCGTTTATTTCGGGTTCGAGGCGTGGGAAATCGGAAATCCGGCGTACGGGTACGAAGACAGCAGCGAGGCCCACAGCGACCAGGGCGCGACCGATCTGGCGATCTTCTACGGCCGGAACAACCTGCTCATCAACGGCGACGCGGGCTGGGTGCCCGGCAACGTGTTCGCCACGATCGTGGAGGGCCTGCCGGAAATGGCGGCGGCCGCGCAGGACCTGTGGCTGCGTGGCGTCGAGGGCGAAACGCTGTCCTTCGCCCGCGCCGAGTAGCCGTCGACCTGCGGTCGTTAGGGGCAAAACCCCGGTCCCCCGTCACTCGTCAGTGTGATCATGGGGGGATCACCTTGCGTGGCAATGTCTTCACCCGTTCGGGCGGGCGTCACCCGGTGTGCCGGATCAAGATCGGCATCGCCCCAGGTGGGCCCGCCCGGCGGCGCTACGAGTGGCGCAACGGGACCCCCGGCCGCGAACCCGAAAGTGTTACGTGTTTAGGCTGGGCGGATTTTCCACCGCGCTATTCGACGGGCTCCGCTCTTTCCGCGGCGGTTTGACACTTCCCAGCGGAACTGAAAATCTTCCCTTGCTTTCGAAAGCAGCCAGATTCGCAAGGATTGATTTTCGCAAAGGAGCCCCTCTCCAATGTTCGCTGCGCACTTCCACCACGGCCACGACATCGTTTCCAACATCCTGGCCGGCCTCGCGCACGTCCTCGGCTGGCTGGTCTGACCCGCTGATCCGAGAAGGCGGGGCCGGTACGTTGGCGCGGACCGGCCCCGCCCCCTTTCCGGCACCGGTAACGTCGCCGCCGTGAGCGCAGTGATCGTGACCGTGGTACTCGCTTTCGTCGGCTACATCGTCACTTACACGAACAACGTCCGGCTGTCGCAGCGGCAGGAACGCCTGGCCCGGATCAACCGGCAGCTGAGCGAGTTGTACGGCCCGCTGTTCTCCATCAGCGAGGCCCACAGCCGCACCTTCGCCGAGTTCCGCCGACGCCATTCCCGGAACGGCGTTTCCCCGTTCGCCGACGAAACCCCGCCCACCGCTGAGGAACTCACGGAATGGCGGCTCTGGGTGACCTCCGTCTTCCTGCCCACCCTCCGGTCGATGCGCGATCTGGTCGTGCAGAACGCCGACCTGCTCATCGAGCCCGAAGTGCCGGAGGTCCTCCTCCAGCTGTGCGCCCACGTCTCCGGCTACGAGATCACCGTGGCCCGCTGGGAACAGGGCGACCACTCCGAGCACCTGTCGATCGTGCACTACCCGGCCGACGAGCTGGCCGCCTACATCAACCGCAGCTTCACCCTGCTCAAGGCCGCGCAGGCGCGCCTGCTCGGCCGGCGGCGGCTGCGTCGCCTCCTCCAGACATGAATCTCCTTCACTTCCAGTCCTGCGCCTTCCCGTACTAGGCTTCCGTCATTCGGGCAGGCGCAGGAAAGGACCGGGCACGTCATGGGCGACGTCACCGCGCGGATCGCCGAGATCGTCGGCGAGCGCAACCTCCTCTCCGGGGACTCCGTCCCGGACGACTACGCGAAGGACGAGTCCCTCACCGTCGGCGCCATCAAACCGGCCCACGTCGTCAAACCCGCCACCGCCGAAGAGGTCGCCGCCGTGCTGGCCGTGGCCACCGAGAACGGCCTGCCGGTCACGGCTCGCGGCTCGGGCAGCGGCCTGTCCGGCGCGGCCCGCCCTCGCGAGGACGGCGTGCTCGTCTCGTTCGAGCGGATGAACGCGGTCCTGGAGGTCGACACCGCCAACCAGGTCGCCGTCGTCCAGCCGGGCGTCACGCTCAGCGAACTGGACGAGGCCACCAAGGAGGCCGGCCTCGCCTACACGGTCTACCCGGGCGAGCTGAGCGCGAGCGTCGGCGGCAACGTCGGCACCAACGCGGGCGGCATGCGCGCGGTCAAGTACGGCGTGGCGCGGCACAACATCGTCGGCCTGCAGGCGGTCCTGCCCACCGGCGAGATCATCCGCACCGGCGGCAAGACGTCCAAGATCTCCAGTGGCTACGACCTGACCCAGCTGATCATCGGCTCGGAGGGCACGCTCGCGCTGGTCACCGAGGTGATCGTCAAGCTGTACCCGCGCCTGCCGCACGCGGCGACGCTGCTCGCGCCGTTCGGTGATCTCGACCAGGTGATGCGCGCCGTGCCGGAGATCATCGCCAGCGGCCTGACGCCGAATATCCTCGAGTACATCGACAACCTGACGATGGCGGCGATCACCTACAACGAGAAGCTGGAGCTGGGCGTCCCCGAGGAGGTCCGCAACGCCACGCAGGCCTACCTGGTGGTGGGCCTGGAAAACCGCGACGCCGACCGGCTGGACGGCGACGTCGAGCGGGCCGGCGAGCTGCTCGGCGAGCTGGGCGCGTCCGACGTGTACGTGCTGGACGGCGGTTCGGCGCGCAAGCTCATCGAGGCGCGGGAGAAGGCGTTCTGGACGGCAAAGGCCGCCGGCGCCGACGACGTGATCGACGTCGTGGTGCCGCGCTCGGAGATGCCCGGGTTCCTGGCGAAGGTCCGGGAGCTGGCCACGGCCGCGGAGGCCGGTGCGATCGGTTGCGGCCACGCCGGGGACGGCAACGTCCACTTGGGAATCTTCTGCAAGGACGCGGAGAAGCGGCACCGGCTGCTGCACGACATCTTCGCCGCGGGCATGGCGGCCGGCGGGGCGATCTCCGGTGAGCACGGGATCGGGCAGGCGAAGAAGGACCACTTCCTCGCGCTCGAAGACCCGGCGAAGGTCGCGTTGCTGCGCCGGATCAAGCAGGCCTTCGACCCGAAGGGCATCCTGAACCCGGATGTCCTGTTCGACTGAGGAGTGAGATGAACGGCGCGCAGTCCCTGATCCGCACGCTCGTCGACGCGGGTGTCGACGTGTGCTTCTCCAATCCCGGCACGTCGGAGATGCACTTCGTCGCGGCGCTCGATTCGGTGCCCGAGATGCGCGGTGTGCTGGCCCTGTTCGAGGGCGTGGTCACCGGCGCAGCCGACGGTTACGCGCGGGTCGCGGGCCAGCCGGCCGCGACGCTCCTGCACCTGGGGCCGGGGCTGGGCAACGGCCTGGCGAACCTGCACAACGCCCGGCGCGGGCACGTGCCGGTGGTGAACGTGATCGGCGATCACGCGACGTACCACAAGAAGTACGACGCGCCGCTGGAGTCGGACATCGAGGCGATCGTCGGTTCGCTGAACGGGTGGGTGCGCCGGTCGGGGAACAGCGCGGACGTCGGCGCGGACGCCGCGTTCGCGGTCGCCGCGGCGCAGGAGGCGCCGGGCAAAGTGGCGACGCTGATCCTGCCCGCGGACGTCTCGTGGGGCGACGGCGGTGTCGCGGTGAAGCCGGTGCCGCCGCGCTCGCCGCAGACCGTCGCGGACACCACGGTCAAGGCGGTGGCGGAGGTGCTGCGGACCGGTGAGCCGGTCGCGTTGCTGGTGGGCGGCCCCGCCTGCCGCGAAGCCGGTCTGCGGGCGGTGAGCCGGATCGCCACCGCGACCGGGGCGAAGCCGTTCGTGGAAACCTTCCCGGCGAGGCTGGAGCGCGGCGCCGGACTGCCCACGATCGAACGCCTGGCGTACCTGGCCGAGCAGGTGCAGTGGCAGCTGGAGGGCATCAAGCACGTCATCGTGGCCGGGACCAAGGCGCCGGTGTCGTTCTTCGCCTACCCCGGCAAGCCCAGCGATCTGGTGCCGGAGGGCGCGCAGGTGCACACGCTGGCAGAGCTGGACCAGGACGTGGTGGCCGCGCTGGAAGCACTCGCGGACGAGGTCGCGTCCGATGTGGACCCGGTGCTGCAGGAGCCGGCGCGCCCCGCGCTGCCGAGCGGCCCGCTGACGGTGCAGAACTGGGTCGAGGTGATCGGCGCGCTGCTCCCGGAGGGCGCGATCATCTCGGACGAGGCCAACACCTCGGGCCTGTTGCTCCCGGGCGCGACGGCCGGTGCCCCACGCCACGACGTGCTCACCCTGACCGGCGGAGCCATCGGACAGGGACTCCCGGTGGCTGTCGGCGCAGCGATCGCCGCCCCAGACCGCCCGGTGATCGCACTCCAGGCGGACGGCAGCGCCCTCTACACCATCTCGGCACTGTGGACGATGGCGCGGGAAAACCTGAACGTGACAACGGTGATCCTGAACAACCACGCCTACGCCATCCTGCGCATCGAACTGCAGCGAGTCGGAGCGGAAGCATCCGGCCCGAAGGCGAAGGACCTGCTGGACCTGGCAAGGCCCGACATCGACTTCGTGAAGATCGCGGAAGGCATGGGCGTCCCAGCAACAAGGGCGACGACGGCCGAGGAACTGGCCGAGCAATTCCGCAACGCCCTCAACGAGCCCGGACCGCACCTCATTGATGCAGCGGTACCCCCACTGCTCTGACGGCGCGCAACGCCATCTTTGAACAAAACCCCGAGCTGGGTGGTCATCCCGTCGCCTGACACGCAACGATCACCTTGAGCCAGGGCCGCAACCTCCGTGCTCACCGCAAGCCGAACATGCCAACCTTGCGGCCCTGGCTCAAGGTGATATGCACAAACCGGAA
>NZ_JBEXTZ010000176.1:0-9144 GCF_040614195.1 Amycolatopsis sp. NPDC006125 | reverse complement strand
GATCTTGGTGGTCCAGCCGCCGCGGGAGCGGCCGATGGCGTGGTCAAGCGGCTCGATCCCGGGTTTCGTGTAGTTCGATCCAGCCCCCTGTGTGGTAGATGATCCCCTCCACCATCGCCCGCGCATCCGAAAACGGACGCCCCGGCCTCCCCGTCCGCGTCGGCAACAAGTCCTCGATCAACGCCCACTGCTCATCCGAGAGCATCGGAAACCGCGACACGACCAGCAGCATCCCAGCCACCAACCGCGATCTTTGTCAGACGCACCCTAGCCGCGGCAGCCGGTGGAATGCGGCACCTGACACACGGCGCCGATCGAGCCCGGAGCCCGGAGCACGACGGGGCACATGCGCTGACCGCCCCGGTTCGCTTGCGCGATCGAAGTCGGGCAGGCGCGTCAGTGGTGCCGCCCGCGCGGCACCCTCTCGTTCAGACGTGGTGGCCGATGCGCCGACCTGTCCCCCGGACGGCGGTGCCGCTCCGCCGCTGAGGGCGGAGCGGCACCCCCGTCACTCGGAGGCTTGTTCCGTCGTCGGGAGGTAGACGCGGAAACGGGTGTCGCCGGGTTCGGACTCGACTCGCAGGTCTCCTCGGTGGCGGTCCACCACGATGCGCCACGAGATGTCCAGCCCGAGGCCCGTGCCCTCCCCCACCGGCTTCGTCGTGAAGAACGGCTCGAAGATCCGCTGCTTGGTCTCCGCCGAGATGCCGGGGCCGGTGTCGCCGATCTCGACCACCACCCGGTCACCGTCGCGGCTGGTGCGCAGCGTCAGCGTGCCCGTGCCCTCCATGGCGCTGACCGCGTTGTCGATGATGTTCGTCCACACCTGGTTCAGCTCGCCCGCGTACGCGGGCACCGTCGGCAGCGACCGGTCGTACTCCTTGACGACCTTGACCCCGGTGCCGATCTTGCCCGCCAGCATCACCAGCGTCGAATCCAGGCCGTCGTGCACGTCGATCCACTGGTGCGGCGCCCGGTCCATCTGCGAGTACTGCTTCGCCGCCCCGACCAGCGCCGAGATCCGGGTCGTCGAGTCCTCGATCTCCCCCATCAGCATCTCGGTCTCCAGCGCGTACGCCAGCCACCGCAGGGCGCCGTCCAGCAGGCCGTCGCCGACGGACTCCAGGACGTGGTCGAGGCTCTCGGCGGACAGGCCGGCCGCGACGAAGATCGGGGCCAGGTCCCAGCCCTGCTCGATGTCGCGCTCCTTGAGCCAGTCGCCGATCTCGTCCTCGCGGTCGGCCTGCTGCATCGCCGTCAGCGGCGGCGCGTCGGCCACCTGCTTGACCAGCCGCTCCTGCACGTCGAGCAACAGCTCCAGCAGATCGGGCTCGATGTCCCGCTTCGCCAGTATCGCCAGCTTGTGCCGCATCCCGGCGACCCGCTCGCGCAGCGCCGCGGTGGCGCGCACCGCGGCGGCCGCCGGGTTGTTCAGCTCGTGGGTCAGCCCCGCCGACATCTCGCCGAGCGCGAGCAGCCGCCGCCGCTGCCCGATCAGCGCGTCGGTGTTGCGCCAGCCCAGGTACGAACCCTCCAGCAGGTGCGTGGCCATCGGGAACCAGCTGCGGAACTGGTCGGCGAACTCCTTGGCGGGCAACGTCAGGAACATCAGGTCGGTGACCGCGTACACCGAGGCGCCGTAGCGCTGCTGCTGTTGCCCGTAGAAGAACTGCGTCGCCCCGCAGTAGGCGCCGCGCTGGTCGGAGCGGACGGTCTCCACCTCGCTGCCGCCCACCAGCCGCGTCATCCGCAGCGCGCCGGACAGCAGCACGTAGAAGCACGTCGCCGGATCGCCCTCGTTGAGGATCGCGGTGTCCGCGGCGTACTGCTCGAGCTTGGCGTGGTCGAGGATCCAGTCGAGCTGGGCGTCCGACAGATCGGTGAACAGGAACAACTCCCGCAGGAACTCGCGGGTCAGCTGCGGCTCGCTCATCGTGCCTCCAGGTAGCGGTGCACGAGCGAGACGGCCATCGCGCCCTCGCCGACGGCCGAGGCGACGCGCTTGACCGACTGCGAGCGGACGTCCCCGGCCACGAACACACCCGGGATGGACGACTCCAGGTGGTGCGGGTCCCGATCGGGGGTCCACCCCGGCGGTCGTTTGCCGTCGACCATCAGGTCGGCGCCCGTGCACACGAAACCGTGCTCGTCGCGCAGCACGTCGTCACCCAGCCACTCGGTGCGCGGCGCCGCGCCGATGAACACGAACAGGCGCCCGGTCTGCACCGTCTCGGTGATCCCCTGCTCCTCGTCGCACAGGGTCAGCTCTTCGAGGTGGTCGGTGCCGTGCGCGCGCACCACCGTGGTGCGGGTGCGGACGTGGATGTTGCCGATCGCCTCGATCTGCTCGATGAGGTAGTGCGACATGGACGCCTGCAGCGACGGCCCGCGCACCAGGATCGAGACTTCCTTGGCGTAGCGGGAGAAGAACACCGCGGCCTGCCCGGCGGAGTTGGCTCCACCGACGATGTAGACGTGCTCGCCCTCGCACTCGGGCGCCTCGGTGGCGGCCGAGCCGTAGAACACGCCGCGGCCGGTCAGCTCGGCCACGCCCTCGGCCTCCAGCGCCCGGTAGGACACGCCGGTGGCGAGGACGACGGCGTGCGCCGCGATCTCGCTGCCGTCGCCGAACCGCACCACCCGCGCCGAGCCGCGGGCCTCCAGGCCGGTCACGTCGCGCGCGGTCAGCACCTCCGCGCCGAACTTCTGGGCCTGGCGGCGGGCCCGGTCGGTCAGCTGCGCCCCGGACACCCCGTCCGGGAAGCCGAGGTAGTTCTCGATCCGGGAGCTCTGCCCGGCCTGTCCGCCGGTGGCCCGGCGCTCGACCAGGACCGTGCGCAGCCCTTCGGAGGCGCCGTAGACGGCCGCGCCGAGCCCGGCGGGACCGCCGCCGATCACGACCAGGTCGTAGAACTCCGAAGCCGGTCGGGTCGACAGCCCGACGGCGTCGGCGATCTGCTCGCCGTCCGGCTTGCGCAGCACCGTCCCGTCGGGGGTGATCAGCACCGGGATGTCCGCCGAGACGCAGCCGGCGGCTTCGAGCAGGCGGCAGGCCTCCGGCTCCTCGACGGAGTACCACCGGTAGGGCACGGAGTTGCGGGCCAGGAAGTCCCGCACCTTGTACGACGGCGAGGACCAGCGGTGCCCGATCACCTTCGTCTCCTCGACCGGCCGGTCCCCGGCCGCGCGCCACGCGTCCACCAGCGCGTCGACCACCGGGTACAGCTTCTCCTCCGGCGGGTCCCACGGCTTGAGGAGGTAGTGGTCGACGTCGACGACGTTGATCGCCTGGATCGCCGCGTCGGTGTCGGCGTACGCGGTCAGCAGGGCGCGCCGGGCGTACGGGAACAGGTCCATCGCCTGCTCCAGGAAGGTGATGCCGTCCATCTGCGGCATGCGGTAGTCGGCGAGGATGGCCGCGACGGCGTCGCCGCGCAGCTTGATCTCGCGCAGGGCTTCGAGCGCGTCCGCCCCGGAGGCGGCGCGCACGACGCGGTAGTCCTGGCCGTAACGACGGCGGAGGTCACGGGCGACCGACCGGGACACGGCCGGGTCGTCGTCGACGGTCATGAGGATGGGCAGGCTCACGACGCAAACCCTACGGCCTGGCAGCGTTCCAGGGTCAGAACTTTCCCGCACGAGGAGACCACATACTGGACGCACCTTGCCGCCCGCGGCCCTTCGCGGTGATCATCGGAACCCGTCCACGACCGCTGCGGGAGGTCCGTGAAAATGTCCGTCGAGCTGCCCGAACGCGTCCGAGCCCTGCGCTCCGCCGAGGTTCCGCCGGACGGCATTCTGGAGGGGCCGCGGCACTTCTCGCGGCTTCACGAAGATGCACAGTCGCGCGAGTACGAGATGTTCACCTCGCGCCCGCTGGGACGCGTGATCGGCGCCGAGATCACCGGCGTGGACCTCAGCAGGCCCCTCACCCCGCGGCTGCGCGACGAGCTGAACCGCGCGCTGCTGGAGTGGAAGGTGCTGTTCTTCCGCGACCAGCGCATCACCCCGGAGCAGCAGCGGGCGTTCGCGCGCAACTGGGGCCCGCTGGAGACCAACCCGTTCCTGCCTGCCGGGGACTGCGACGAGGTCACCCGGTTCGCACGCGGCGCGGGGATGCCGGGTTTCGAGAACATCTGGCACGCCGACACGACCTGGCGCCCGGAGCCGGCGCTCGGCTCGGTCCTGCGACTGGTCGAGGTGCCGCCGCTGGGCGGGGACACCCTGTGGGCCGACATGGCCGCGGCCTACGACAACCTGCCCGCCGATGTCCGCGACCGGATCGACGGCCTGCGCGCGGTGCACGACTTCGTGCCCGGCTTCGCCCGCTTCGCCGACCACGACCTGCTGGCCCGATGGCAGAACCGCTTCCCGCCGGTCGAGCACCCGGTCGTGCGCGTGCACCCGGAGACCGGCCGGAAGACGCTGTTCGTCAACCAGGCCTTCACCACGCACATCGTCGGCATGGACCGCGCGGAGAGCGACCGCCTGCTGCGGCTGCTGTTCGCGCAGGCGCACGTGCCGGAGTACCAGGTGCGGTTCTCGTGGCGCCCGGACACGGTCGCGTTCTGGGACAACCGCGCGACGCAGCACTACGCGGTCAACGACTACCACCCGCACGCGCGGATCGCGGAGCGCGTCGCGATCGCCGGTGATCGTCCGTTCTGACCGTTAGCCTGGGGCCATGGCGGACCCGAAGAGCACGGTCACCTCGTTCCTGACGGCCCTCGAACGCGACGACGTCGAAGGGGCGCTGACCTTCGCCGCCCCGGAGATGGTGTACCAGAACGTCCCGCTGCCCCCGGCGCGTGGCGTCGCGGTCGTGGAGAAGCAGCTGCGCCTGCTCAGCCGCTACCGCATCGGCTTCGAGGCGCGCGTGCACCACATCGCCGCCGACGGCCCGATCGTGCTGACCGAGCGGACCGACGTGCTGCGCGTGGGGTCGTGGGACACGCGGTTCTGGGTGTGCGGCACGTTCGAGGTGCGCGACGGCCGGATCGTGCTGTGGCGGGACTACTTCGACTGGGCGACCGTGCTCGCCTCGAGCGTGCGCGGCGCCGGGAGGGCCGCCGTCACCGGGGTGTCGACGCTGGTCGCCCGCGCGCGCCTGCGGGACTGACGCCGGTACCACTGCAGGCAGATCACCAGCGCGAGCGCGATTTCGACGGCGTCCCCGCCGTAGTACAGGACCTGCGCCCCGGCGTGGAAGCCGTCCGCGTACAGGGTCTTGGCGAGGATGCCGTGCGCCGCGCCGGCCAGCACGAGCGTCGCGCCGCGCAACACCAGGCCGTGGCGGTGGCGCACCGGCTCCACCTGGCAGATCGCGGCGGTGAACAGCAGTCCCGCGGCGAACACGTGCGCCTGCACCCACGGCTGGTGCGCCTGCGCGATCAGCGGTGTCCGGTACAGCAGCCACAGCCCGCCGACGTCGAGCACCGCCGCGACCGGCGGGAACACCAGCACCGCGACCGGCCACGAGCGCAGCACCCGCACCAGCGCGCGGCGGCCACGCCAGGCCCGCGACGCGAGCGTGACCGGCCTGCCCAGCACCAGCAGCAGCGGGCCGGCCATGCCGACCACGAGGTGCTGCGCCATGTGGGCGGTGAACGTGTGCGCCGGGAACGGCAGCGTCACGACGACCGCGAGCGCGCCCGCCGTGAACGAGATGGTGCGCCACCGCGGCCACGGACTGCGCGCCGCGCACAGGTAACCCACCAGCGCGATGGCCACCGCCAGTGCGATCGGCCAGGTGCCGGTGGCGTGGTCAGGCACGCGCGCGCTCCCGCGCCAGCAGCACCACGCCCGCCGCCAGCAACAGCACCGCGATCACGTTCCACGCCCAGTCGTAGGGCACGAGGTCGACGTGGTAGCGGATCTGGTGCAGGGTCAGCAGCTTGTGCTGGATCGTCCCGTCGTAGAGCTGGAACGCGCCTGCCCCGGTGAGGATCCCGCCCAGCAGCGCGCGGCCGGACAGCGCCGCGCGCCGCCGCAGGTCGGCCACCAGCACCAGGCCGAGCACGGTGGCGAACCAGCCGAACGCGTGGAACAGCCCGTCGGACACCAGCCCGGCGTCCGAAGTGGACTTGTCGTAGAAGTGGTGCCAGTGCAGCAACTGGTGGAACACCGTCCCGTCGACGAACGCCGCGATCCCGACGCCGATCGCGGCGCCCGCCCAGGCCGAACGCGCCCGGGCCGGACGCTCCCGTGCCGCCATACCGTCGCACCTCCGGGGTAGCGGCTACCCTGAGGTGCGCGGGTTATGCGTTCAGTGCCGCGTCGAGTTCGGCGAGCAACCGGGCCTTCGGCCGGGCGCCCACCCACTGCGCCACCCGCTCGCCGTCACGGAACAGCACGAGCGTGGGCAGCGACATCACTTGCAGGTCGCGCGCGGTGCGCGGGTTCTCGTCGGAGTTGATCTTGCGGATGGTCAGCTCGCCCGCGCGCTCGGCGGCGATCTCGGCGAGCACCGGCGCGATCATGTGGCACGGCGGGCACCACTGCGCCCAGAAGTCGACCAGCACGGGCCCGTCGTGGCGCAGCACCTCCGCCTCGAAGGTCTCGTCGGTCACGGCGAGCACGGCGCCGGTGGTGGTGGTCATCGGGACTCCTCGAAGGACGTGGTGACCCGGCACGGGCCGGGCTCTCGGTCGAGCGCTTCGGTGAGCTTGGCGCGCAGGTCGTCGCGCACGGCCTGCAGCCGGTCCAGGCAGGCCTCGACCTCGGCGAGCTTGCGCTCGTACACCTCGATCGAGTCGGCGCACGAGTCCCCGGTCTCGTGGCCTGCCCGCAGGCACTCCACGAACGGGCGGGTGTCGTCGAGGCTGAACCCGACCGCCTGGAGCGTCTGGATCTCGCGGACGAGCCGGAAGTCGTCCTCGCCGTACTCGCGGTAGCCGTTGGCCGCGCGCCGCGCGGACAGCAGCCCCTGTGACTCGTAGAACCGCAGCGCGCGCGTGGTCGTCCCGGCCCGCTGCGCCAGCTCCCCGATTCGCATGTGATCGAGCGTAAAGGTTGCCGCTGACGTCAAGGCAAGGATTCGCGCGCGACCCGTTCCAGGCGCTCCCGGTAGTCCGCCCACCACTGCGCGTCGGCGTCCGGCAGGTTGCCGGTGTCGCGGCGCATCCCGGCGGCGCCGTCGACGAGCTCGCGGATGATGTCCGCGTGCCCGGCGTGGCGGGAGGTCTCGGCGATCATGTGCACGAGGACCCGGTGCAGCGTGACCGGCTCGCGACCGGGGATGTGCCCGACGGCGTCCAGCGCGAGCGCGCGGATCGTGGCGTCGGCGTGCGCCCAGGCCTGGCGGTAGAGCGCGACGATCTCGGCGGTGGACTCGTCCGCGCGCGCCCACATGTCGGTGTTGGGTTCGTCGTCGGCGAGCCAGGGCAGCTCGCGGCCGAACGGGCGTCCGAAGGTGGCCCCGAAGTACCCGAGCTCGCAACCGATCAGGTGCTTGACCAGGCCGAGCAGGTTGGTGCCTGTCGGCGTCATCGGGCGGCGCAGGTCGTACTCGGAGAGGCCGTCGAGCTTCCAGAGCATCACCTCGCGCGCCTGCTGGAGGTACCGGTGCAGATCGTCCTTCGGATCGTTCTCGGTCATGCGGACAGCCTCCCACCGGAGACCGGAAAATGTCGGTGGCGGGTGCGAACATGTGTTCGTGACGAACGAGGGCCCGATCCTGCACGCCGACCTGGACGCGTTCTACGCGTCGGTCGAGCAGCGTGACGACCCGTCGTTGCGCGGGCGGCCGGTGATCGTCGGTGGCGGGGTGGTGCTGGCGGCGAGTTACGAGGCGAAGGCGCGCGGGGTGCGCACGGCGATGGGGTGCGCGCAGGCGCTGCGGCTGTGCCCGGCGGCGGTCGTGGTGCCGCCCCGGATGGCGGCCTACAGCGCGGCGAGCAAGGCGGTGTTCGCGGTGTTCGAGGACACCACGCCGCTGGTGGAAGGGCTCTCGATCGACGAGGCGTTCCTCGACGTCGGCGGGCTGGCCAGGATTTCCGGCTCGCCCAGCCGGATCGCGGCCGATCTGCGCCGGGCCGTGGCGGAGCGGGTCGGGCTGCCGATCACGGTCGGGGTGGCGCGCACGAAGTTCCTCGCGAAGGTCGCCAGCGGGGTGGCGAAGCCGGACGGGCTGCTGGTCGTGCCGCACGACCGTGAGCTGGAGTTCCTGCACCCGCTGCCGGTCGAGCGGTTGTGGGGCGTGGGGAAGGTGACGGCGGAGAAGCTGCACGCGCGCGGCATCCGGACGGTGGGTCAGGTCGCCGAGCGGGGTGAGGCGGAACTGGTGGCGCTGCTCGGGCGGGCCGGCGGGCGGCACCTGTTCGCGCTGGCGCACAACCGGGACCCGCGCCCGGTGGTCGTCGGACGGCGGCGGCGGTCGATCGGGGCGCAGCGGGCGCTGGGGCGGCGGGCGCGGTCGCCGGACGAGCTGGACGAGATCCTGGCCGCGCTGACGGACCGGCTGGCGCGGCGGTTGCGGGCCGCGCACCGGGTGTGCCGGACGGTGGTGCTGCGGATGCGGTTCGCCGACTACACCCGCGCGACGCGGTCGCAGACGGTGCCGCACCCGACGGCGCACACCGAGGACGTGCTGGCCACCGCGCGGGGCCTGCTGGCCGCGGCGATGCCGATGATCCGCGAGCGGGGGATCACCCTGATCGGCCTCGCACTGTCCAACCTGGACAACGACACGCCGCTGCAACTGGAGCTGCCCTTCGGCGAACACCAGCCCGACGCGCTCGACGCCGCACTCGACCAAGTCCGCGACCGCTACGGGTCCAAGGCGGTGACCCGGGCGATGCTCCTCGGCCGCGACGACGGCCCGACGGTGCCCCTGCTGCCCGACTAGTGACCGTCCGATCACGACACGTGGCCGGTGTTGGCGGTGGAGCGGAGGGGCATGGCCGTTGTTGGTGGCGGAGGCATGCCCGGAGGCTGGCGGCGGAGGGCAATGGCCGGTGGTGGCGGTGGGGCGGAGGCGCATGCCCGGGGGTTGGTGGTGGAGGGCAATGGCCGGGCGGTGGCGGTGGAGCGGAGGCACATGCCCGGCGGTTGGCGGCGGAGGGGCATCGCCGGGCGGTGGCGATGGAGCGGAGGCACATGCCCCGAGGCTGGCGGTGTAGGGGCATGGCCCGGCGGCGGCGGTGG
>NZ_JBEXTZ010000175.1:0-9373 GCF_040614195.1 Amycolatopsis sp. NPDC006125 | reverse complement strand
CGCGCACGAGCCGGTACAGCCCGACCGCCTCGCCGACCGCGGTGCCCGCTAGCCGGCGCAGGCTCAGCCCCCGCAGCAGCGGGATCCCGCGCGGCCCGCACCAGTCCACCCCGTCCGACCACTGCCCCGCCGCGGCGAAGGTGTACCGGCCGGGCTCCAGGTAGAGCCCGGTGTCGGTCCACAGCTCCTCCGCCGCGACCTCGACCGTCGCCTGCTGGCCGCTGCCCAGGATGCGCGTCCGCCGGTACGGGCCGCCCGTGATCGGCTGCGCCTGCTGCCGTTCCAGCGCCGACGGGTCCAGCGCCCCGCCCGGGCCGCCGGGCACGACGGCGGGCACCGCCCGCGGCCGGTGGTGCAGACCGACCTCCAGCAGCGGCTGCAGCAGCGGGTCCACCAGCGGCGGCGCGACCCCGAACACGCCGCGGTCGTCGTCATGCAGCACGCCCGCGGGGTCCGGCGCGAGGCGGGCCAGCGCGGGCGAGTGGAAGGCGATGCCGGCGCACTTGGCCGCCTCGTCGGTCATCCACTGCAGCGAGATGTCGCTCAGCCCGGTCTCCCGGTGCCCGCCGCCGACGTCCATGTGGCTGCCGGGGAACCAGCGTTCCGCCATGTCGGTGCTGCCGTTGGGCGTCCACCGCGTCGGGGTGAAGGGCCGTCGCCACTCGTCCAGCGCCAGCGCGTGCCGCGCGTACGGGATGTGCGGGTTCAGCTCGACGTCGTGGAACCGGTAGCGCGAGCCCGGGGTCAGTTCGCTGAGCCCGGCGAAGTAGCCGGGCACGCCGAGCGCGCCCACGGTGTCCCACACGCCGATGAAGTCGATCGGGATGTCCGCGGCCCGCTCCGGGTCGAAGTGGAACCGCAGGCCGGCGCGCCACGTGTCGCCGGGCGAGCGGGTGCGGTAGTGCCGGTAGGCGCGGGCGGCCAGCAGCCCGCTGGTGCGCGAGTCGACCTCGCGCAGGTCGAGCAGGCCCGACTCCTTCACCAGCCCGGCCAGGCTGCGGGCGGTGAAGGCGCCGCGGCTGAACCCGAACAACGCGATCTGGTCGCCGGGGCGGTAGGTGGTGCACAGCCACAGGTAGGCGGACACGATGTCCTTCGGCAGACCGGCGCCGATCGCGCCCGCGGCGAGCCTGTTCAGCAGCCCGCCCCGCGTGCCGACCCCGCGCCGGTAGCTCGACAACTGCTCGCGGCCGCTGCTGTCGGCGGCGGCGAGCGCGTTGTGCAGGCGGCGCACGTTGGTGACCGCGTCCAGTTCGGGGTCGCACCAGGTGCCGTCGCAGCACACGATCAGCCTTCGGGACATGACCGTCCTCCCCGTCGAGGGCCTCCGCAGCGGTATAGCCAACCGCGGCCTGAGCCGCCTAGAGCCGAAGGTCACGATCTGCGCGCGGAGTCTTGACCAGGCGCGCGCCGAGGTGCTTACTGCCCGGAAAGTCCGTATCGGGCTCGGAGGTGGTCATGGTCGGCGCATCCGGAAGGCCGGTACCCCCGGCCGCGGTCGGTGAGCACCAGATCGGAGTCAGCAGGCCCCCGCTCGCGGTGGACGACCTGCCGGAGCCGGAGGAGGTGTTCCGGGTCCGCCGGCTGGGGCCGGCGCAGGTCGTCCAGTTCGTGATCGGGCCGAGCCTGATCGCGCTGGGCATTTCGGTCGGCAGCGGCGAGTGGCTGCTGGGGCCGCAGGCGGTGGGCACGTTCGGGTTCGTCGGGGTCGGCTGGGTCATCACGGTTTCCGCGCTGCTGCAGACCTTCTACAACGTCGAGGTCTCCCGCTACGTGGTGGCCACCGGCGAGGTGCCGATCGTCGGGTTCGGGCGGGTGCCGCCGGGCGCCAAGCTGTGGATCCCGTTCTCCTTGCTGGTGCTGTACTTCGCGTTCATCTTCGGCGGCTGGGCGGCCGGCGCCGGCCAGGGGCTGTTCGCGCTCATCGCGGGCCGCCCGCACCGCTCCGGCGAACTGGAGTACGTCCGCCTGCTCGGCATCGGGCTGCTGCTGGTGGTCTTCCTGATCACGGTGCTGGCGCGCAAGATCTCCCGCAGCCTGGAGCTCGCGAACTGGCTGATGGTCGGCGCGATCATCGTCATCCTGCTGGTCGTGACGCTGGCGATCGTGCCGGGATCGGTGTGGTGGGACGGGATCCGCGGCCTCGTCACGCCCGCCGCGCCGCCGGAGGGCATCACCGCGACCCAGCTGGGCGGGCTGGCCGGGTTCACCGCGCTGGCATCCGGGCTGAACTGGTACGTGATGAACCACTACCGCGACAAGGGTTACGGCATGGGCTACCGCGTCGGGTTCATCGCGGGCCTGCGCGGGGAACGCAGCCAGCTCCGGCACGTCGGCGTCACCTTCCCCGACGACGCGGCGAACACGAGCCGCTGGCGGCGGTGGTACCGGCTGCTGCTGGTGGACCAGTGGGCGGTGTTCTTCGTCGGCGCGATGATCGGCATGCTGCTGCCGACGGTGCTGATGTCGCACATCGTGGCGACCAGCGGGCAGCGGCCGACGACGGCGAACGTCCCGACGTTCACCGCGACGCAGCTCGGCGCCGAGTACGGGACGTGGATGTTCTACCTGATGCTCGTCGTCGGCGTGCTGATCCTGTTCTCCACGCAGCTGGGCATCTTCGAAGCGCTGGTGCGCAACTTCACCGACGCCACGCACGCGTCGAGCCCGCGCATCCGCCGCCTGATCGAGGGCGACCCGCGCCGGTTCTACTTCCCGTTCATGCTGCTCGTGCTGGCGGTGATCGCCGGCGCGATGCACCTGGCGCTGCCGACGGACCTGGTCCAGACCTCGGCGAACATGTCGAACCTGGGCGCGCTGATCTTCCCGTTCGCGTTGATGTACCTCAACTCGCGGCTGCCGAAGGCGGCGCGGCCCCGGCCGTGGCACTACGTGATCCTGGTGCTGAACTTCCTGTTCTTCGGGTTCTTCTTCGTCAACTTCGTGTACGAGCTGTTCACCGGAGGCGCCCTGGTCAAGTTCTAGCGCGACGCCAGGCGGACCACCGTGATGTCGGGCGGGGCGCCGACCCGCACCGGTGGTCCCCACGCCCCCGCGCCGCGGGTGACGTAGAGCTGCGTGCCGCCGTGGCGGGTCAGCCCGGCCAGGGTGTGCTGGATGCCGGACACCACCAGGTGCCCCGGCCAGAACTGCCCGCCGTGCGTGTGGCCGGACAGCTGGAGGTCCACCCCGTGCGCCACCGCCTCGCCGATCAGGATCGGCTGGTGCGCCAGCAACAGCGTGGTCCGCGCGGGATCCCGGCCGCCGAGCGCCTTCGCGAAGTCCGGGCCCTCGCCCTCGTCGGCGCTCACGTCGTTGACGCCGGCCAGGTCGAACCCGGGCAGCTCGACGCGCTCGTTGGCCAGCAGCCGCATGCCGAGGTTCCGCACGTGGTCCACCCACTGCCCGGCGCCGGAGATGTATTCGTGGTTGCCGGTCACGAAGAAGGTGCCGTGCCGCGAGCGCAGCCCGGCCAGCGGCGCCACCGCGGGCGCGAGGTCCTCCACGTCGCCGTCGACCAGGTCGCCCACGACCGCCACCAGGTCCGGCGCGGTCGCGTTGATCGTGTCCACCACGTGCTGCGCGAACCCACGGCCCAGCAGCGGGCCGACGTGGATGTCGCTGACCACCGCGATGCGGAACCCGTCCGCGCCCGGCGGCAGTTTCGCCAGCGGCACGGTCACGTCCAGCACGCGGGGCCCGCTGAACAGGCTGTGCACGCCGTAGCCGACGGTGCCCGCCACCGCGGCGACGGTCGCGCCGCCCACGACGCGTGACACGAACACCCGCCGCGTCACCGCCGTCTCCTCCGGCACCGGCCCGGTGTCGCGGCGGGCGAGCCGGCGGCGCAGCAGCGGGCGCACCACCTCGCCGGCCAGCAGGGCCAGCAGCAGGTAGACGCACACCGCCATCCAGAGGAACCCGGGCCACGACACCACCTGGACCAGCCAGTACGGCGCGTCGGCGAACTCGCTCAGCGGCGCGGCCACCATGAGCACCGGCCCGGCCACGAGCGTCCCGGTCGCGACCCGCCGCCACCCCGAGCCACGCGGCAGGGCGTCGCGGACCAGGCGGCGCCAGGCCCACCAGTGGAACGCGGCCACCGCCGCCAGCGCGACGACGAGCACCACGGCGATGATCACGACCACGCGGCTCGCATCCCAGATCGGTCACGGAGTGTGTTCCGGATCACATTACCGCTACACTATCTGGCTACGCTTCCCGAGCCACCCCCACGGGGAGGAGTCGACAAATGAACGACTTCTTCGGTTCACGGCACACCAGGCGGGACGTGCTGCGCGCGGCGGCAGCCCTCACGCTGGGGTCGGCGGCGCTCGGCGCCTGCGCCTCGGAGGAGGACACCGGCGGTGTGGGCACCGCGCCGGGGCAGGCGCCGCAGGAGGTCTTCACCGAACCCACGGCGAGGCTCTCCGGCGATCTGCGGATCCTGCTGTGGAGCCACTTCGTGCCCAGCCACGACGAGTGGTTCGACCGGTTCGCGCGCGACTGGGGCTCCCGCGTCGGCGTCAACGTCACGGTCGACCACATCGACCAGGCCCAGATCCCGACCCGCATCGCGGCCGAGATCCAGGCCCGCCAGGGGCACGACCTGATCCAGTACATCGCGACGCTGTCCCAGTTCGAGCCGAGCGTGCTGGACATGAGGGACCTGGTCGCCGAGGCGAACCGGCGCTGGGGCCAGCAGTTGCCGCTGTGCGAGAAGTCCAGCCGCAACCCGGCGACCGGGAAGTTCTACGCCTACTCCCCCGGCTGGGTGCCCGACCCCGGCAACTACCGCCGCTCGCTGTGGGAGCCGGTCGGGATGCCGAACGGTCCGTCCACCTGGGACGAGCTGCTCACCGGGGCCGCGGAGATCAAGCGCAGCAAGGGCGTCCCGCTCGGCCTGGGCATGTCGCAGGAGATCGACTCCAACATGGTGCTGCGGGCCCTGATGTGGTCCTACGGCGCCTCGGTGCAGGACGAGAACGAGCGCGTGGTGATCAACTCGCCGGAGACGATCGCGGCCATCGAGTACATGACGCGGCTCTACCAGCAGGCGATGACGCCCGAGGTGTTCTCCTGGAACGCGGCCAGCAACAACCAGGGCCTGGTCGCGGGCAAGCTGTCCTACATCGTCAACTCGATCTCGGCGTGGCGCACCGCGGCGACCTCCAACCCGGACGTCGCCGACGACACCTTCTTCGTCCCGGCGCTGCGCGGGCCGCAGGCGGCGCTGGCCGCGCAGCACGTGCTCTACAACTGGATCGTCCCGCAGCACGCGACCGGCGCAGACGCGGCGAAGGAGTTCCTGCTGCACTACACCGCCAACTTCAAGGCGGCCACCTACGCGTCCAAGCTGTACGACTTCTGCGCGTGGTCCGGCCTCACGCCGGAGCTGCCCGGCTGGCTCGCCGCCGACCCGTTCGGCTCGAAACCGCCGGACAAGCTGAAGCTGCTGGCCGACGCGATCCCGTGGAGCGCCAACATCGGGCACCCCGGCCCCGCCAGCACCGCGATCGGCGAGGTGTTCAGCACGTTCGTGGTGCCCAACATGTTCGCCAGGGCCGCACGCGGCGAGATGACGCCGCAGCAGTCGGTGGCCGAGGCCGAGAACCAGGTCAACGCCATCTTCGCGAAGTGGCGCGCGGCCGGGCTCGTCGGCGGCTGAGTGCCATGGCGGTCGTCGAGGTCCGGGAACTGGTCAAGGAGTTCGACGGCGGGCGGGTGCACGCCATCGACGGGGTGAGCCTGGCCGCCGCGGCCGGCGAGTACCTGGTGCTGCTCGGCCCCTCCGGCTGCGGCAAGACGACGCTGCTGCGCACCATCGCCGGCCTGGAGCAGCCGACCAGCGGGGACGTGCTGATCGGCGGGCACGTGGTGACCGGGCTGCCGCCGCGGGCGCGGCAGATCGCGATGGTGTTCCAGAGCTACGCGCTCTACCCGCACAAGACGGTGCTGGCCAACATCGTCTTCCCGCTGCGCGCGGCCGGAATGGACCGCGAGGAGCGCGAACGCAAGGCGCGCTGGGCGGCCGGCCTGCTGGGCATCGAGCAACTGCTGGACCGCAAGCCGCGGCAGCTGTCCGGCGGCGAGCGGCAGCGGGTCGCGCTGGCCCGCGCGATGGTGCGCGACCCGCAGGTGTTCCTGCTCGACGAGCCGCTGTCCAACCTGGACGCCAAGCTGCGGGCCAGCGCCCGGGACGAGCTGAAGCGCTTCCAGCAGGACCTGGGCACCACCACGATCTACGTGACCCACGACCAGGCCGAGGCGATGGGCCTCGGCGACCGGATCGCGGTGCTCAACGCGGGCCGGGTGTGCCAGGCGGGCCCGCCGGTGGAGGTCTACGACGACCCCGCCGACACGTTCGTCGCGACGTTCATCGGGTCGCCGCCGATGAACCTCATCCCGCACGACGGCAGGCTCGTCGGGTTCCGCCCGGAGCACCTGCTGCCCGCGGAGGTGGTCAGCGGCGAGCGGGTCACGGTGCCGCTGGAGGTGGACCGGATGGAGTACCTCTCCGGCGACCGGCACGTGTACGGCACGGTGTCCCGCATCGGCGAGCGGACCCGCGTCGTCGCCCGGCTGCCGGCCACTGTGGACACCCCCATCACGCCCGGGGAGACGCACTCCTTCGCCGTGCCCGCGCGGCGGTTGCGGTTCTTCGACTCCGCGACGGGGCAGCGGGCGGCCCCGGTGCGGCTGGACGGCTGACATGGCGACCACCGCGGACACCGCCACCCGGCCGGGGGTGACCACCGCGCGCCGCCGGATGGCCGACCGGGACGGCGTGCTGGCGTGGGCGTTCCTGGTGCCCAGCATCCTCTACATCGTCGCGCTGATCGGCGTGCCGTTCGTGCTCGCCATCGCGTTCGCGTTCTCCGACGTGAGCGCGGGCGACCCGTCGTTCGACTGGGTCGGGCTGCGCAACTTCGAGGCCGTGCTGGACGACCCGGTGTTCTGGCGGTCGCTGCGCAACACGTTCCTGTTCACGGCCGTGTCGATGGTGCTGATCGTGCTGCTGGGCAAGGTGCTGGCCAACATCCTGGTCGCCGACTTCCGCGGCAAGTGGGTGGTGCGGTTCCTCGTCCTGCTGCCGTGGACCACGCCGGTCGCGCTGTCGTCGATCTCGTGGCTGTGGCTGCTGGACTCGATCTACTCGCCGATCGACTGGGTGCTGCGGCAGCTCGGCGCGCTCGGCCCGGCGGAGAACGCGTACTGGCTCGGCCAGCCTGGCCTGGCGATGGGGTCGCTGATCGCGGTGCACGTGTGGCGGCTGGTGCCGCTGGCCGCGGTGATCATGATGGCCGGGCTGATGTCGATCCCGAAGGACATCGACGAGGCGGCCCGCGTCGACGGGGCCGGGTACTGGCGGCGGATGTTCGAGATCACGGTGCCGCTGGTGCTGCCGGTGGCCGCGATCGCCGCGTTGTTCGGCGCGATCTTCACGTTCACCGACATGGCCGTGGTGCGGGTGCTCACCCGCGGCGGGCCGAACGACGCCACGCAGGTGCTCGCGAGCTGGGCGTTCTACCGCGGCATCGACGGCGGCGACGTGGCCCAGGGCGCGGTCATCGCGTTGTTCCTGTTCCCGCTGCTGCTCGCCGCCGCCGTGCTCATCCTGCGCGCGGTGCGCCGGATCGAGGTGCGATGACCACCGTCGAGGAGGCTTCCCGGCAGCGGCGCCGCTACGCGCGGCGGCACACCTCGGCGCGGATCGGGCTGTACGTCGCGGCGATCCTGGCGGCCCTGATCTGCGCGGCGCCGTTCCTGTGGAGCCTGATCACCGCGTTCAAGCAGAACCGGGACCTGTACAACCCGGTGAACAACCCGTTCCTGTTCAACCGGCCGCCGACGCCCGACCACGTCACCTACCTGTTCACCGACACCGCGTTCGGCACGTTCGTGGTGAACACCCTGCTGGTCGGGGTGCTGGTCGTGCTGATCACGCTCGCGTTCGGGCTGCCCGCCGCGTACGCGCTGGCGCGGCTGGACCGCCCGTGGTCCGGGCCGATGGCGATCGGGATCTTCCTCGTCTACCTGGTGCCGCCGAGCCTGTTGTTCCTGGCGCTGTCGCGGATGGTGGTGGCGGTCGGGCTGCAGGACTCGACGTGGTCGCTGGTGCTGGTCTACCCGACCATCACGATCCCGGTGTCGACCTGGTTGCTCATGGGGTTCCTCAAGACGATCCCGAAGGACATCGAGGAACAGGCGATGGTCGACGGGTACAGCCGGGTGGGCGCGTTCCTGCGCGCGGTGGTGCCGCTGGCGTTCCCCGGGATCGTCGCGGTCGTGGTGTTCGCGTTCACCCTGACCGCGAGCGAGTTCATCTACGCGCTGGCGTTCGTCGCGCCGACGGGCCAGATGCCGGTCAGCACCGGAGTGCCGACCCAGCTCATCCGGGGCGACGTGTTCTTCTGGCAGTCGCTGCAGGCCGCGACGGTGCTCGTGGCGGTGCCGATCGCGTTCGTCTTCAACTGGTTCCTGGACCGCTTCGTCGCCGGGTTCACCATGGGCGCGGTCAAGGAGTGATCAGCCCATCGTGCCGAGGATCTGCTCGTTCCACCAGTAGTAGAGGTGCTCCAGCTGCCCCGGGGTGACGGCGTCCGGCGAGGACAGGTTGCCGACGATCAGCGTGCGCGTGTCGACCCACCACAGCTGGCCGGCGCCCTGCGTGGTGAAGCAGGTGAGGAACTCACCGTCGAGCGGGCCGCCGGTGTCGCGGTAGTAGAGGCCGTAGATGTTCGAGCGGCTCAACGGGTCGCAGCCGCCGTGCCCGTCGTCGCGGCGCAGCTGGAACGTGGTGACGAGCTGCTGGAAGAAGGCGTCCTGCGCGGCGCGGTCGGCGAAGGAGTGGAAGTAGGCCTCCGCGGGCGGGCCCCAGCGCGGATTCCAGGTGTTGGACTCGGTGCACATCACCGTGGCGAGCGCGCCCTCCTGGCGGTATTCCGCGCCCGTGCGGCAGCTGGCGTTGCCGCGGTAGGCGGTGGGGATCGCGGCGAGCAGGGCGGTCTCCGGGTCGGCGGCGGTGCTGGTCGCGGTCGTGGGTTCGCTGCTCGATGTCGTGGGCTCGGTGGTGGGTTGGCTGGTTGTGGGCTGGGTCGTGGTGGTGCCCGCGCCTGCCTGGCCGCCACCGCCGCGGTTGAGCAGCACGACGGTGACCACGGCCGCGATCACCAGGACCGCCGCGACCGCGGTGATCCACACCGCGCGGTGCCGGGGTCCGGTGTGGACGGATGCGCCCGTTCGTGGTGACGGGTGCGCGCCGGGAGTGCTCCACGCGGTCTGCGTCGTACCGGCGGGCGGGGTGCCCAGCGGCGGCCGGCCGCCGGGCGGTGTTCCCAGCGGCGGCCGGCCGGCGGGCGGTGTCCTGGCA
>NZ_JBEXTZ010000174.1:0-9415 GCF_040614195.1 Amycolatopsis sp. NPDC006125 | reverse complement strand
TCTCGACGTCCGGCCAGCCCTGCTTGGCGGCGGCGGCCTTCGTGCGCTCCGGGTCACGGCCGCCGAGGACGGCCAGCCGCGGCACCAGCGGCACGTCGAAGAAGATGACCAGGTCGCCCTCCGCGCGCGAAGGGCTCCGGCGGCCGCCTACCGCATTCGACCGCGAAACCACAAGCAGCGCAACGTGGTTGCTGCTTCACCAGGCTCGAACAGTTCCACGACCCGCAGGGCCGCGCTCGAACCGGCCCTCAGCGCCCTTCCCGGCGGAAGAGGTCCGGGCGCCGCGGCGCCCAGAGTTCGTCCTCCAGGTGGCGGTCCTGCCAGGACGACGGCGGGTCGGCGATCCAGTCGTGGCCGAAGATCGCGTACGGGTAGCTCGATCCGGCGCAGCTCACCTCGTAGTGGTCCAGGTAGTCCATCAACGGCGCCCACAACTGCCGGTTCGCGATGACCAGGTAGGAGGCCGCCAGGCCCGGCTCGTGCACCCAGCCCCGCATCATCCTGGCCAGGAACACGTCGGTGATCGGGTTCGGTTTGGACTCGAACGCGGGGCAGATCAGGTGCCGGGCGATGCCGAAGTGCGCCCCGGGCGGCAGGTTCCGCCGCGCGACGTCGTGCCAGACGTCCGCGATCACCGGGTCGGCCTCCAGCTCCTTGGGCGCCGGCTCGCGCACGGTCAGCCAGCTCATGAAGGCACGCAACCGGTCGCTGTGGACGCAGCGCAGGACGTAGAAGCCGCCGGGCTGGCGGTTCAGCCAGAACCGGACCGACGACGCGGTGAACTCGCCGTAGGTTTCGTGCGCGAGCGCGACCAGCTCGTCGTGGTCGGCCGGGGTGACCCCGGTGGCCCGCACGTCCGGCTCCCCCGTCGCCGACACGTACCGGTTCGTCACGCCGCCGCGGCGCCGGAGGTGGCTGATGGTTCGCAGGACCGCCGCGCTCGCCCGCGGATCGGTGGCATCCCGCAGCAGCGTGTTCATCGTGTAGTCGCGGATCCGCCGGTGCATCCGCTCGTAGCCGACCGGGTCCCGCCACCGCAGGTGGGCCTCCAGCGCTTCGCGGAGCACCCCGTTGATGTCCAGGCCGTGCCCGGGCGTCTCGACGTAGGGCTGCACGCGCAGCCAGTCGAACAGCTCCGCGGCGTCCCCGCCGGGCACGGCGACGCGCAGGAGGTCCTCGGTGGTGTACCGGGCGTGCGCGCACACGTGCAGCGCCCACCGGTGCTGCGGCGACGGCACCGCACCGATCAGGGTGTCGAGCACGGTGTCGACCACGAACCGCACGGCCTCGCGGCGCGACGGCTGCCCGGTCGCCGACATGCTGCGGCCGACCTCGGCGGCCAGCGACAGCACGAACGGGTTGCCTGCCGCGAAGTCCACGATGGACGGCACGAACCCGGGATCGACGCCGCGTGCCTCGACCAGCGCCGCCGACTCCGCGGCGCTGAGGGCTTCCAGCTGCCGGGCCACGATCGAACCGGACCACGCCGGGTCGGTGATCCAGCAGACGCTGGGCCCGAGCCGGCTCGCCACGACGACGATCGAGTCGGCGGGCAGCGTGCGGAGGTATTCGTCGCGCAGCCACGGTTCGAGTTCGCCGTGCCGTTCGAAGGAGTCGACGAGCACCACGGGCCCGTCGGACGCCGTGGTCAGCCCTTCGGCCAGCTGGTCAAGGCGTTCCCGCAGCTCCGCGGTGCTGACGTCGTGCAGGTGCCACACCGTCCGGCCGGCGGCCGCGGCGTCGTCGGCGTAGCGGCGCAGCAGGGTCGACTTGCCGACGCCCGCGTGACCGCACACGAAGAACACCACGAGGCCGTCGCCGCGCCTGCGGCCGAGCATCGCGGCGAAGGCCGCGCGCTCGGCGTCCCGGCCGACGAACCGGGATCCGACGGCGCGGTCCAGTGCCGCACCGGCCGGGCGGGCCGCCGGCTCCCCGGTCACCGGCGCCACGGCCCGTGGCCGCGGGGCGGGCACGAACTCGTCCTCGGCGTCGGTGTCGGCGCGCAGGATCTTCTCGTGGATGGCCCGCAGGCGCGGCCCCGGGCTGACGCCCAGCTCCTTGCCGAGCAGGTCGTAGACCATCCGGTAGACCTCCAGCGCCTCGGCGCGGCGGCCGCTGCGGTAGAGGGCCAGCAGGTAGATCTCGTACAGCGGCTCCTCCAGCCGGTTCAGCTGGATGAGCAGCGGCACCTCGGCCACCACCTCGGCGTGCTCGCCCATCTCCAGGCGCAGCTGCAACAGCTCCTGGGTGGCGATGAGCTTCAGCCGCTCCAGGCGGGAGCGTTCCCGCTCGGCGGCCTCGCCCGGCACCCCGGCCAGCGCGGTGCCCGTCCACAGGTCGAGCGCCTCGCGCAGGTGCTTGGCCGCGCCCGGCACGTCCCCGTTCCCGCGTTCCTGCCGGGCGGTCTCGACCAGCCGCGTGAACTCGTCCGCGTCGAGCGCGAACAGCGACGGGTCGAGCATGTAGCCGCTGGACTGCGAGCGGATCGCCGTGCCGAGGCCGTGCTCGGAGAGCACGCGCCGGATGCGCGAGATGTAGGTGCGGATGACGGCCTCACCGGTGGCCGGGGCGCGATCGCCCCACAGGCCGTCGATGAGCTCGCCGATCCGGACGAAGCTGCCACTGCGCGACAACAGCAGCATCAGCACGGCCTGCTGTTGGGGCGCGCCCAGTTCCAGCTCGGCGTCGCCGCAGCGGAGGCCGGGCGGTCCGAGGATGGTGAAACGGCATGGGGTCGAGACCACGTTCTGCTGTCCAATCACGGCTGCCCGGCGGTGCATACCCGGAAAGTAGGTCTGCCGGGACGGCCCTCGCGAGCGTCACGTGACGCTGTGCTTGTACGTCACCGCTGGTCAGTACAACCAGCGGTGTCCCGCGACCACCTCGTCGGGCGAGCGCTGCGCCGCCCACGCGGCGTCGGATTCCCGCACGGCGCGGAACGCGTCGGCGAGTTCCGCGCCGAGGACCGCGGAGATCCGCGAGTTGCCGGCCAGCGCGGCGAGCTGCTCGTCCACAGTGGAGGGCAGGAGCCGGATGCCCGCGGCCGCGCGCTCGGCGTCGGTCCAGGTGCCGGGGTCCTGCTGGACGGGGTCCGGCGGGGTCAGGCGGTCCTGAACGCCCGCGATCCCGGCGGCGATGACGACCGCCAGCGCGAGGTAGGGGTTGGCCGAGGCGTCCGACGGCTTGAGTTCGAACGGCAGGTCGCGCGCGCCGCCGCCGCGGGACTGACCGTGCGCGCGGGCTACGAAATCGAGTTCCAGCTCACCGCGGCCGACGCCGGTGAGTTCCGCCCTGTGCACGACGGGCCCTCCTACGGCCCGCTCCGCACCCTGGCCGTCGACGGGTCCGCCGAGCAGCTGCTGCGCGAACCTCGACCACAACGGCATCGGCGTGCACCAGTCCCACGGCGAATACGGGCCGGGGCAGTTCGAGCTCAGCATCACCGCGCAGGACCCGCTCACCGCCGCCGACCACCAGCTAGCACGCCGCGCGGGTCGTAGGGCCAGTCCGAGCCGTCGGCGGCGACCAGGCGGCCCGGCGCCCAGGCGAAGCCGGACTGACCGGACAAGCGGACGATGCGGTCTGCTTCGGGCACGAGCCGGACGTCACCCGACGGCGTGCCGAGTCCTTTGTGGCCGAACGTGATCGCGTCGTGCGAGTCGAAGACCGCGAACAGGGGTGTGACGCCGATCCCGGCGCGCACGGCGGACGGCAGCCCGCGTGGCGGCACGGTCCGCGACCTGGTGATGCCGTTGTTGTCGGCCCAGGCGACGGTGATCCCGACGACGCCCTGATTCGCGAGCTCCGCCACAGTGGCCCGCACGTCCTTGCCCACCGAGTACCCTTTCGTTCACAGCGCTTCCGTTGCCGGCGCACCATTCCTAGAGCAGTGGTGCAGACAACGTGTAGACGTCGTGTCTACGAAGCGAAGTGCGCGGGTTCCCGCGACGCCGGCACGGCGCCTCTGACACAGTGGAGGCAGGGCCGGTCGCAGGAGCCCAGGCTCGACTTCACAATCTCGCGCGTCGCGAAAGGGCGGGGGAACCAATCATGGCCGGGGTGAGTTTCGGGCTGCTGGGCCCGATCAGGGTCTGGCACGACGGTCATCAGCTGGACGTCGGATCCCCGCAGCAGCGCGGGGTCCTCGCCCTGTTGCTGCTCGGCGAGGGGCGGCAGGTCACGCTCGAGGAGATCGTAGGCGCGTTGTGGGGGCCGGCGGCGCCGCGCAGCGCGGTCGTCACGACGCGCACCTACATCTCGCGCCTGCGCCGGCTGCTGACCGGCGCCGCGGGCGGGGGCACGTCGGCGGAGATCCGGTCCGCCGGCCGCGGGTACCAGCTGCTGGTCGACCCGGCCGCGGTCGACGTGACGGTGTTCCGCCAGACCACGGCCGACGCGCGTGACGCGCGGGACCGGGGTGAGGACGCCGAGGCCGCGCGGCTGCTGCGCGGGGCGCTGGCGTTGTGGCGCGGGCCCGCGCTCGACGGGCTGGGCGGCTCGTTCTTCGAGGGCCGCCGCACGTGGCTGGAGCAGCTGCGGGCGTCGGCGATGGAGGAGCGCTGGGCGCTGGACATCGGCCAGGGCGACTGCGCGCAGGCGATCGCCGAGCTGACGCTGGCCACGAGCGGCGAGCCCTACCGGGAACGGTTGTGGGAGCTGCTGATGTGGGCGCTGGACAGCGAAGGCCGGCGGGACGAGGCGTTGTCGGCGTACCGGCGGATCGCCCGGCTGCTCGACGACGACCTGGGACTGGAGCCCGGCCCCGGACTGCGGCGGATGCACGCGCGGATCAGCGCGGCACTGGTCTGATCCGGGGATGACGTACACCGGTGACGTCGTGCGACGGTCGCCGCGACGGTTCCGGCGTTCGTAACGTGGTCGGCACACACCACGGAACGCAAAGGAAAGCCGATGTCTGAGATCACCTACACCGCGGTCGCCTCCTCCACCGCGGAGGGCCGCAACGGGGGTCAAGCCAGGTCCGACGACGGGCAGCTGGACGTCACGCTCGGCGTGCCCAAGGCGCTCGGCGGCGCGGGCAACGGCACCAACCCGGAGCAGCTGTTCGCCGCCGGGTGGGCGTCCTGCTTCATCGGCGCGGTGCGCCGGGTCGCCACCGCGAAGAAGATCCACCCGAGCGACCTCGCCGTCGTCGCGGAGATCACCCTGCACCACGACACCGAGGCCAACGACTTCAAGCTGAGCGCGGCGCTGCACCTGGAGGCCTCCGGCGTCGACCAGGCCACCGCCGACGAGCTGGTCCAGGGCGCGCACCAGCTGTGCCCGTACTCGAAGGCCACGCGCGGCAACATCGAGGTCACCCTCGACGCCACCGTCGCCTGACCTCTCCCCCCTACCTCGAGCCCGCCCCCGCTGTCCCCGGTGGCGGGCTCGAGCCCGTTTTGTCCACAGTGAACGGAGCTCCTCGATGAAGATCTTCCCAGCGGTGGCCGCGGTGCTCGCCGCGTCCGTGCTGGCCGCCTGCGGAGCGGAGGCCGAAACGACGCCTCCCCCGGGACCGAAGCCAACCGTCGTGCTGGTGCACGGCGCGTTCGAGGACGCGTCGTCCTGGGCGCAGGTGACGCGGAAGCTGCAGTCCGAGAACTACCCGGTGGTCGCGCCGGCCGTGCCGCTGCGCGGCGTCGCCGCGGACACCGCCGCCCTGCAGGGTGTGCTGAACGCCATCAAGGGCCCGAAGATCCTCGTCGGGCACTCCTACGGCGGTCTGCTGATCAGCGAGCTGGCCTCCGCGCCGGATGTACGCGCCCTGGTCTACGTGGCCGCGTTCATCCCGCAGGCCGGTGAGACGGCGGGGCAGCTGAACTCGCAGTTCCCCGGCACGCTGATCGGCCCGGCCACGACGCACACCGTGGACAGCCCGGACGGCCCCGAGCTGTACGTCAACACCGACAGCTTCGCGGCGCTGTTCGCCGGTGGGCTGCCGGCCGCCGACGCGGCGGTGTCCGCCGCCGGGCAGCGGCCGATCCTGGCCGCAGCCTTCGACGAGAAGGTCGCCACCACGGCGCCGGGCAACGTGCGGAAGTTCGCGATCGTGGCGACCCGCGACCAGGCGATCCCGCCCGCCGCCGAGCGGTTCGAGGCGCAGCGCGCGGGCGCGACGATCACCGAGGTCGACTCGCCGCACGCGGTGCCGGCGGCGAACCCGCAGGCCGTCGTCGACGTGATCCACCAGGCGAGCTGACCTGCCCGCCGTGACGAGTTCCAGGCTGCAGGATCACCAGCGCCGGCGACGAATGGGCACCGCGCGGCGGCGGGCCGGGCTCGGGCACACCGCGCACCTGGGCAGCCGGAACGCCGAAGGCGCTTCCGCTGAAGTGTGACCCTCCGGACAGAAACCGCCTCATCACTGTGGCAATTAAGTGCTACAGTGATGAGGCAGTTGAAATTCGGAGGGAGCACCCAGTGATCATCAACGAGCAGCTCTTCATCGGCGGCGAGTGGACCACCCCGAGCAGCCCGGAGCTGCTGGACATCCGGTCCCCGCACGACCAGTCGCTGCTGGGCCGCGCCGCGCAGGCGCTGCCCGCGGACGTCGACCGGGCCGTCGCCGCCGCGCGGAAGGCCTTCGACGAGGGGCCGTGGCCGCACACCTCGCCCGCGGAGCGGATCGCCGTCATCCGCAGGCTGAACAAGCTCCGCGAGGAGCGCGCCGACGAGATCGCGGCGCTGATTTCGGCCGAGAACGGCTCGGCCCTGTGGTTCACCAAGGCCGGCCAGCCCGGTCTGACCCGTCAGGCGAACGCCTACCTGAAGGCGGCGGAGGAGTTCGGCTGGGAGGAGACCCTCGAACCCTCCGACCCCGCCGCGCCGTTCCGCTCGGTCGTGCGCCGCGAGGCGGTCGGTGTGGTCGCCGCGATCATCCCGTGGAACTCGCCGTTCTCCTCGGCGATGGCGAAGATCCTGCCCGCGCTGCTGGCCGGGAACACGGTCGTGCTCAAGGTGTCGCCGGAGAACACGCTGAGCATGAACCTGCTCGCGGATCTGCTGGCGCAGACCGGCCTGCCGGAGGGCGTGATCAGCGTGCTGCCCGCGGACCGCGAGACAAGCGAGCACCTGGTCAAGCACGCGGACGTGGACAAGATCGCCTTCACCGGCTCGACCCGCGCCGGCCGCCGCATCGCCTCGCTGGCCGGTGAGCAGCTCAAGCGCGTGAGCCTGGAACTGGGCGGCAAGTCCGCCATGATCATCCTGCCGGACGCCGACCTCGGCGCCGCGATCCAGGGCGTGAAGTTCTCCTCCCTGCTGAACAACGCCGAGTCGTGCATCGCCCAGACCCGCATCCTCGCGCCGCGCGCCCGCTACGAGGAGGTGGTCGCCGGGCTGAAGGAGCTCGTCGAGTCGCTCGGTGTCGGCGACCCGGCTCAGGACACCACGTTCATCGGCCCGATGGTGCGGCGCGACCAGCAGCAGCGCGTCCTCGGCTACATCCGGACCGGCATCGAGGAGGGCGCCCGGCTCGTCACCGGCGGCCCGGAAGTCCCGGCGGGGCTGGAAAACGGCTTCTACGTGACGCCGACGCTGTTCGCCGACGTGGACAACTCGATGCGCATCGCGCAGGAGGAGATCTTCGGCCCGGTCCTGGTCGTCATCGCCTACGACGACGAGGACGACGCGGTCCGCATCGCCAACGACTCCGAATACGGCCTGTCCGGCGGCGTGTGGTCGGCCGATCCCGCGCACGCGCTGGCGGTCGCGCGCCGCGTCCGCACCGGCACGATCACCGTCAACGGCGCGCCCATCGGGTTCGACGGGCCGTTCGGCGGGTTCAAGGCCAGTGGGCTGGGCCGCGAGTACGGCGCGGTCGGGCTCGGCACCTACACCGAGTACAAGACGGTCACGATCCCGGTGCAGGCGCAACGATGACGACCATCGACATCCCCGCCAGACCCGCCGTGCGACCGGCGGTGACAGCCCTCGTCCTGGCTGTCCTGCTGGCCTCACTGGACCAGACCATCGTCTCGACCGCGTTGCCCCGGATCGCCGGGGACCTCGGCGGGTTCCGCGACATCGCGTGGGTGACCGCGTCCTACCTGCTCGCCTCGACCGCGGCCACCCCGTTGTGGGGCAAGCTCGGCGACATGCTGGGGCGCAAACGCCTCTACCTCGTCGCCACCACGGCGTTCCTGGTCGCGTCCGCGTTGTGCGGGCTGGCGCAGGACCTGCCGCAGCTCGTCGCCGCGCGTGCCCTGCAGGGACTGGCCGGCGGCGGGATGATCGTCCTGACGTTCGCGCTCGTCGGCGACATCGTCGCGCCGGCGGAACGCGGCCGGTACCAGGGCCGGTTCGGCTCGGTGTACGGCGTCGCGAGCATCGCCGGGCCGCTGCTGGGCGGGCTGTTCACCGACGAGTTGTCGTGGCGGTGGGCGTTCCTGATCAACGTGCCGGTCGGCCTGGTGGCGGTGGCGATCGCCGCGCGGTACCTGCCGGCGGCGGCGCGGCGCCCGGCCGCCCGGATCGACTACCTGGGCGCGGGTCTGCTGGCCGCGGCGGCGACCGCGCTGATCCTGATCACCTCGTTCGGCAAGCGGTGGGGCTGGGCGTCCCCGGGCGTCCTGGGGCTCGCGGCGGCGGCGGTCGTGTTGATCGCGCTGGTGATCCCGGTCGAACGCCGGGCCGCGGCGCCGGTGCTGCCGCTGTCGATGCTCACCTCGCGGACGGTCGTGATCGCGTCGGTGGTCGGGTTCGTCGCCAACGTCGCGATGTTCAGCGTGCTGGTCTACCTGCCGACGTACCTGCAGGTGGTGGACGGGGTGTCGGCCACGCTGTCCGGGGTGCACATGCTGCCGCTGGTGATCGGGCTGGTGGTGAGCCAGTCGCTGGCCGGCCGGTGGATCGCGAACCCGGCGCGCGTGCGGGTGGTGCTGGTGGCCGGGATGGTGCTCAACGTCGCCGGGCTGGTGCTGCTGAGCACTCTGGCGCCGGGCACGTCGCAGGTCGTCCTGGTGCTGTACTTCCTGGTGACCGGTGTCGGCATCGGGATGGTGCCGATGGTCGCACTGACGGCGGCGCAGAACGCGGTCCCGGCGGCGGACATCGGCGCGGCGAGCGCGGTGGTGACCTTCGCCCGGTCGATCGGCGCGGCGTTCGGGGTGGCGGTGTTCGGGACGCTGCTGGGTGATGATGTGGCGGGGAACATCGGCGGGGCGTTCCTGTGGATCACGCCGCTGGTGGTGCTGGGGACGCTTCTCGCGTTTCTTCTTCCGAAGCGGAGCTGACTTTTTCGCGCAAAGGCGCCCGGCTTTCGGTTGGGCGCCTTTCGCTACGCGGGTTTCTCGGGCGCCGGGCTCGCAGGCTCGCACCGGGTGAAGCCCGCCCCGATTTCTCATTCTTTCAACGGCCGAGCAGGGGTTGTCAAGGCTGGAAAGAGTACCTTGACAACCCCTGATCGGCCGCC
>NZ_JBEXTZ010000173.1:0-9422 GCF_040614195.1 Amycolatopsis sp. NPDC006125 | reverse complement strand
TGATTGTGTTTCAGTCGCCGAGCAGGCTTGTCAAGGCGGGAAAGCGTGCCTTGACAAGCCTGGTCGGCGACTAAAGATCGGCTGTGGATCGGGGGCGGGGGAGGTCTGGTTGGGGTAGTCGGCTGCTTTCGTTGCCGGGTGGCGGTTTGTTGTTTGTTAGTGCGTCAGGTATCGCTCTGCCACCACCGTCGGGTACTCCACTGGGCGTCCCTTCGCCACTGACCATGCCAGCCGCAGGTACTGGGCGTGTGTCCAGGCCAGGGGCGTTGCCGAGGCGGTTGGTGTTCCCGGCCGCACCGCTGGGTAGGGCGGGTTCACGTCCCACACCTGCTCCGGTAGCAAGCCCGTCGCACCGGCGCAGGCCGCGATGTCCCGCAACCGTCCCGCCGCTGCTGCCCGGTCGCCGGCCAGCAGCTCGTACTCCCCTCGCTCGCCGGCGAAGATCGGCCACAGCCGGCCGTACGTGCGCAAAACGTCTGCCCTGTTCACGTTCCACGGGCCGCCGTCGGCTTGTTCGCCGTATCCGTCTCCCGAGTACCGGTGCCAGTGCCTGCCCGCCGGGGTCACCGTCGAGATCTGCTCGTCGACCACGGCCAGTGAGTTCACCACCACCGGGTCGTGCGGCTGCCGCATCCCGAGCCGCACCAGTTCCAGGAAACCGGCGTCTACGACCGCTCGCTGGTCGGCCGGGTCCGGGTTGTTGTTGCCCAGGTTGTAGGTGGTCCCGGCGTTCGGGTCGCCGTCCTTGGTGAGGCGCACGAAGTACGGGCGCGGTGCGTGCGGCCCGTTCCGCGTGACCGTCCAGCCGTCGACCGCCGCGTGCCAGCGGTCCGCCGCCTCCAGGAAACGAGCGGGATCGCGACCGGCGCGGCGCATCAGGTCCGCCAGGCACACCAAGCCCGCGATCACCGACGCGATCGTCGACGGCGAGTACCCGCTCTGCTCCTCCCACCGCTCCTGCTCGGTGTACGGCGACGGGTACCCGTCCTTAGAGTACGACAACAGGAAATCACCACCACGCTCCAGACTGTCCATTGTGGCTGGATCGTCCCGGTCGAGCAGCCACGCCAGCAGCATCGGCGCCGCGGTCTCGTCGAGCTGGATCGACGTCCAGAACGGCTCCCCCGACACCTTGGTGTTCTGCGGCCAGTGCCCGTCCGGCTGCTGGATCCGCAACAGGTAGTCCAGCGACCGCTCGGCGGCGGCGCGGTCACCGGCGGCGAGCAGGCCCGTCGCGATCTGGTACAGGTCCCGCGGCCACACCAGGTGGTAGGACCCGTACTCCGGCGCCACCGCCCGGTCGAACCCGAACGCCCACGGCATCGACGGCGACGCGATGAACGCGCCCGGGTTCCGCTTGTCCTCGCTGCACGCCAGTGCCACCACGGACGTCGCGTAGATCCGCCGGTCCGCGCCCTCGGGTGCGGCGGGCAGGCTCTGCAGGTACTGCCGCCACCCCGCGGCGTACGCCGACGCGGCGGAGTCGAACCCGCGGCCCAGCGAACCCCGCGCCGCGCGCACCGCGGCGCCACCGTCCGCCCCGAAACCCAGCGCGACCAGCTCACGCGTCCGGGACGTGCCGTCGAGTCGCAACCGCCCCAGCTGGATGACGTTGCCCGGCCCAGCGGTCGCGTAGTGCCGGTCCAGCCGTCCCCGGCCGGCCACCAGCTGGGTCCAGCCGTCGTTGACGCCCGCGTAGCCGACCGTCGACTCGCTGAACCCGCCGCGGGCGAGGATGGCGCTGGCGGTGGAACCGTCGGACGCCACCAGCGCGCCGGCCTGCGGGAAGGCGCGATCGGCCGTGCCCTCGCCGCCCAGTGCCGGATCGTGCAGCAGGTACACGTGCAACGGCCGCCGCGACCGGAACTCCACGTCGATCAGCACGGAGTCGCGGTCCGGGTCGGTGACGTACCGGGTGGTGAGCGTCCAGCCGGTGCCGCGCGCGGTCTGCCGGTACGCGGGCACCTCCGCGTCGGGCAGCTCCGTGCGGTGCCCGACGTCCGACACACGCTCCACAAAGGACTCGCCGTCGGTGACGACGATCTGCGTCTCCCGGCTCGCCGGGGTGCTCAGGTCTGGGTGGTAGACCTCGGAGAGCCGCCCGTCCTGCAGGGTGAACCAGACGGGGCTCGCCGAGCGGGCGGTGCCGAACCCGAGCTTGTCCGCCGGGGTGAACGTGGTGTCAGTGCCCGGCCCGCCCGGTGCCGCACCGCCCTGGCCCGCGCTCGCCGGCGCCGGAGCCGCCACCGCCGTCGCCCCCACGAGCGCTGCCGCGCGCAGAAAATCCCGCCTCGAGGTAGTCATCGTCGACCTCCCACAACGTGATGCCCAGCCCTGGCAACAACTACCAGCGCCGCGGATCCCGGGAAAGGGGCCGGTCAGTTGAGGGGCGCGAGCAGGAGTGTGGCGAAGCCGAAGCAGTCCCGGTAGCCGCGCAGCCACCCGTCCCGGTGCGCGGCGGCGATGGCGAGAAGGTCGGGCTGGCCGAGGCTGCGGGCGGCGAGTGAGCCGGTCCAGTTCCACTCGTAGTCGTCCAGCTCGTGGCGGGTGCTGAGGTGACCGTAGAGGGGCACCCAGCCGTCGGCGGTGATCGTGTCGACCGTGGTGGGGAGGTCCGCGAGGTCACCGAGGGCCTCGACAGCGGCCGCGCTCGGCTCGCGCTCCCAGTACCCCTCGCCGACGACGGCGCGCCCACCGGGCGCGAGGACCTTCCGGGCCGCCGCGAGGGCCGGCAGGAGGCCGCCGAAGGCGTGGGTGGCGCCGACGCAGAAGACGACGTCGGCCGGCTGTTCGGGGACGAAGCCGGCGGCGTCGGACTGGTGGAGCGTGAGCCGCCCGGCGAGACCGCGGCGCTCGGCCTCCCGGCGAGCGTGGTCGAGGGCAGGCTCGGAGACGTCCACGCCTTCCGCCGTGGCCCCGGGCGCCAGCGCCAAGGCGCGCAGCAGCCACTCGCCGCCACCGCACCCGAGGTCGAGGAGGCGCTCGTCGCCACGCGGCAGGGCCCGCTCCAGCAGGGCGCTCACCGCGGCGTCCCCGAGGGGCGCCGCGATGGGATGGTCGGAATGCGCGAGGCGCGAGATGAAGTCACGTTCCACGACGGCAGCCTGCCCGGCGCCGGGCTGGAGGCGCACTCCAATTTCCGGTGACCGTTACCGGACCGGACGACGCTCAGCCGGGTCGCGGCCGGACGGAGCAACGGGTGCGCCCGTCCGGCGCCGCTCCCCAGGCGACTGTTGATCAAGAGAACGCTGGGGGTCGTCGCCCTTGGCGCCATCGTCGTGATCACCTTGTTCCTGGGCCGAACGATGCTCGGCTGGGTCGCCGCGCGGGCCATGGCGTTCGGCTCACTCGCGGCGCAGGCGGACGAATCGAAGCCACCAGTAGCCGGCGATCGCGGCGTTGAGTGCGGGGAGCGTGATCCGCATCCACAGCTCCCAGTCGGAGAGGATGCCCCAGACGATCACCTGGAAGGCGACCAGCACAGTCCACCCGATCGCGGCGAGCATCGCGCTCCGCGCCGGGCGGGGGTTGAACGGATCGGGCTCCGGCGGCACCCGATGACGGTGGCAGAAGAACCCCGCCCGGGGAACACCGCCGGCCGGAGCAACGGGTGCGCCCGTCCGGCGCCGCTTCGCCAAAGGACCCGTGTGGGTGGGCCAAGCCATCCGGTGCCTGCCCCACAACGAGACAGAACGCCAGAAAAGGCAGCTACCGGCTACCGGCTACCGGCCACCGGCCACCGAAAACGGTGGGCGCAGCAGGGTTCGAACCTGCGACCCCCTCCTTGTAAGGGAGGTGCTCTTCCGCTGAGCTATGCACCCCGGACCAGCGGCGCCCAACCCGGGGGCACCGCCGGTGCGAGCATCATTCGGGCAGCTCGGCCACCGCTCGCTTCCAGGCGAGCTGGTCGCGCGGCTCGCCCGGCTGGTTGACCTCGGCGTAGCGCACCACGCCGCCCTTGTCGATCAGGAAGGTGCCCCGGTTGGCCAGCCCGGCGCCCTCGTTGAACACGCCGTAGAGCTTGGCGACCTCACCGTGCGGCCAGAAGTCCGACAGCAGCGGGAACTGGTAGCCCTGCTGCTCGGCCCACGCCTTGAGCGAGAAGGGTGTGTCCACCGACACACCGAGCACCTGCACGCCCTGGCCGTCGTACTCGGCGAACTCGTCGCGCAGCTGGCAGAGCTCGCCCTGGCAGATCCCGCTGAACGCGAACGGGTAGAAGACCAGCAGGACCGCCTTGTCGCCCTGGAACGACGACAGCGTGACCGGCTGCTTGTTGTAGTCGTTCAGGGTGAAATCCGGAGCTGCTGAACCGACCTCGACCGCCATCGAAGCACCTTTCGCATCGCCAACGTTGCACTTGCCGCACGCTCACCTTAGCGTGCGGCCGCTCAGCGCTGCTTCGACTTCGACTTCGGCGGCACCAGCTTGGTCCCGGCCCAGTTCGGGCCGACGCTGATGTTGGAGGTCTGCGCGAGCCCGACGGTGGGCACCGCCTCGGCGATCTCACTCGGCTCCACGTGCCCCGGCTGCCCGGTCTTGGGCGTCAGGACCCAGATGATGCCGTTCTCGTCGAGGGGCGACCGGGCGTCCATGATCGCGTCGACCAGGTCCCCGTCGTCCTCCCGCCACCACAGCAGAACCACGTCGATGACCTCGTCGGCGTCCTCGTCGAGGAGATCGCCGCCGATATGTTCTTCGATCGCGGCACGCAGGTCGTCGTCGACGTCCTCGTCCCACCCGATCTCCTGAACAACCATGTCCGGCTTGATGCCAAGCCTCTCGGCGACGCTGCTGTACTCAGCGTCTCCAGCGGCGACCACTGCTGTCACTCCTCCAACTCACGACGCGGGCGGCACGGCGCCGCCCACTCGACATACGGATGGGTGTAGCGAACACGCCCGGAGCCTCCGGCGCAACCGTCCACACCGGATCTCTGTCAACTCGTAGCGCAGCGTAGGGCCCCGGGGGACGTGTTCGCGACCGCAAAACGACCCTCGGCGGCACCCGTCCGGGCACACCTGGCCTAGGGTGGGCATAACGCGCGCGCGTGCGCGCGCGGACATAGGTGAACGTTACCGCTCAGTAGCGATGACGGGAAGCCCGGACTAGACGACCATGACAGAGAGGGCACGGCCGAACTGAGGCACCCGTGCCCCGAACGCGAAGTGACAACCGGCGAGGAGATCCCTTGGCCCCCCAGAACGACCAGGCCGCAGGCACCGGCGCCAGCACCGATCGGGCCCCGGCCCGGGTCCGCGTCATCCGTGACGGATTGGCGGCCCACCTGCCCGACATCGACCCCGAGGAGACAGCCGAGTGGCTGGACTCGTTCGACGAGGCACTCGCCCGGGGCGGCCAGCAGCGGGCTCGCTACCTGATGCTGCGGATCCTGGAGCGCGCCCGCGAGCGCAACGTCGGTGTCCCGCCGCTGACCGCGACGGACTACGTCAACACCATCCCCACGGAGAACGAGCCGTGGTTCCCCGGCGACGAGGAGATCGAGCGCCGCTACCGGGCCTACATCCGCTGGAACGCGGCGATCATGGTGCACCGCGCCCAGCGCCCCGGCGTCAGTGTCGGCGGCCACATCTCCACGTACGCGTCGTCGGCGGCGCTCTACGAGGTCGGCTTCAACCACTTCTTCCGGGGCAAGGACCACTCCGGCGGCGGTGACCACGTCTTCATCCAGGGTCACGCCTCCCCGGGCATCTACGCCCGCGCCTACCTGGAGGGCCGTCTCAACGAGCAGCAGCTCGACGGCTTCCGCCAGGAGCTGTCGCACGCCGGCGAGGGCGGCGGCCTGCCGTCGTACCCGCACCCGCGGCTGATGCCCGGCTTCTGGGAGTACCCGACCGTGTCCATGGGCCTCGGCCCGATGAACGCGATCTACCAGGCCCGGTTCAACCGGTACCTGCGCGACCGCGGCATCAAGGACACCTCCGACCAGCACGTGTGGGCGTTCCTCGGCGACGGCGAGATGGACGAGCCGGAGTCGCGGGGCCTCATCCACGTGGCCGCCGGCGAGGGCCTGGACAACCTGACCTTCGTCATCAACTGCAACCTGCAGCGGCTCGACGGCCCGGTGCGCGGCAACGGCAAGATCATCCAGGAGCTCGAGGCGTACTTCCGCGGCGCGGGCTGGAACGTGATCAAGGTCATCTGGGGCCGCGAGTGGGACTCGCTGCTGCACGCCGACCGCGACGGCGCGCTGGTCAACCTGATGAACGTCACGCCGGACGGCGACTTCCAGACGTACAAGGCCAACGACGGCGCCTACGTCCGCGAGCACTTCTTCGGCCGCGACCCGCGCACGAAGGACCTGGTCAAGGACCTGAGCGACGCCGACATCTGGAACCTCAAGCGCGGTGGTCACGACTACCGCAAGGTGTACGCGGCGTACAAGGCGGCGATGGAGCACCACGGTCAGCCGACGGTGATCCTGGCCCACACCATCAAGGGCTACGGCCTCGGCCCGGCGTTCGAGGGCCGCAACGCCACGCACCAGATGAAGAAGCTCACGCTGGACGACCTGAAGCTGTTCCGGGACGCGCAGCGCATCCCGATCAGCGACGAGGAGCTGGAGCGCGACCCGAAGCTGCCGCCGTACTACCACCCGGGCGCGAACTCGCCCGAGATCGAGTACATGGTGGGCCGCCGCAAGACCCTCGGCGGGTTCGTGCCGGAGCGGCGCAACCGGGCCAAGCCGCTGGTGCTGCCGGGTGACAAGGTGTACGAGGCCATCCGGAAGGGCTCCGGCAAGCAGGAGGTCGCCACCACGATGGCGTTCGTGCGGCTGGTGCGCGAGCTGGCCAAGGACGCCGAGATCGGCCACCGGATCGTGCCGATCATCCCGGACGAGGCCCGCACGTTCGGCCTGGACTCGATGTTCCCGACGGCGAAGATCTACAACCCGCACGGGCAGACCTACACGTCGGTGGACGCCAACCTGATGCTGGCGTACAAGGAGTCCGAGCACGGCCAGCTGCTGCACGAGGGCATCAACGAGGCCGGGTCGACGTCGTCGTTCACGGCGGTGGGCACGTCCTACGCCACGCACGGCGAGCCGATGATCCCGATCTACATCTTCTACTCGATGTTCGGGTTCCAGCGCACCGGCGACGGCCTGTACGCGGCCGCGGACCAGATGGCGCGCGGGTTCGTGCTGGGCGCCACCGCGGGCCGCACCACGCTGACCGGTGAGGGCCTGCAGCACGCCGACGGGCATTCGCTGCTGCTGGCGCACACCAACCCGGCTGTGGTGGCGTACGACCCGGCGTGGTCGTTCGAGATCGCCCACATCGTCAAGGACGGCCTGCGCCGCATGTACGGCGAGGGCGGCCCGGAGGGCAACGGCGAGAACGTCTTCTACTACATGACGGTCTACAACGAGCCGTACCGGCAGCCGGCCGAGCCGGAGAACCTCGACGTCGAGGGTCTGCTCAAGGGCCTGTACCGGTACGCGGAGGCGCCGTCGGGCGACGGTCCGGAGGCGCAGATCCTGGTGTCTGGCGTGACGATGCCGGACGCGCTCAAGGCGCAGACGATGCTGGCCGAGGAGTGGGGCGTGCGCGCGGCCGTGTGGTCGGCGACGTCGTGGTCGGAGCTGCGCCGCGAGGCGGTGGAGATCGACCGGGACAACCTGCTGCACCCGGGCGACTCGCCGCGCGTGCCGTACGTGACGCAGGCGCTGTCCGGCGCGACCGGCCCGGTCGTGGCGGTGTCGGACTGGATGCGCGCGGTGCCGGACCTGATCCGCCCGTGGGTGCCGACCGACATGCTCACCCTGGGCACCGATGGGTTCGGCTTCTCCGACACGCGTCCGGCGGCGCGGCGGCACTTCCTGGTCGACGCCGAGTCGATCACGGTCGCCACGCTGGCCGCGCTCGCCAAGCGCGGTGAGGTCGCGCAGGAGAAGGTGGTCGAGGCCGCCCGGAAGTACCGGATCCACGACGTGTCGGCGGCGGGCCCGCAGCTCACCGACGCCGGAAACGCCTGATCCGCGGTTTTTCGAAGGCCACCCGCGTGCTTCGCGCGGGTGGCCTTCGCACGTCGTCATCCCCGATGATGTATCTATGACGCGACGTCGCTTGCCGAGGCCCAGTGAGTTGCAGCAGATCCTGCGACCGAAACCGGTGAAGCTCAACCCGACCGACCGCCGCCTGTCGAACGCCCACACGATCGCCGACCTGCGCACCATCGCGCGCAGGCGCACACCGCGGGCGGTGTTCGACTACACCGATGGCGCCGCGGAGCTCGAAGACAGCCTGCGCCGCGCCCGGCAGGCGTTCCGCAGTGTGGAGTTCCACCCCAACGTGCTGCGCGGGGTGTCCGATGTGGACACGAGTGTCGAGGTGCTCGGTGAGCGGTCGGCGTTGCCGTTCGCGTTCGCGCCGACCGGTTTCACGCGGATGATGCACCACGAGGGCGAACGCGCGGTGGTCCGGGTGGCGCAGCGGGAACGCATCCCGTACGCGTTGTCGACGATGGGGACGACCTCGATCGAGGACGTCGCGAAGGCCGCCCCGCACGCGCGGAAGTGGTTCCAGCTCTACGTGTGGCGCGACCACGCGGCGGGCGCGGAGCTGATGCGGCGCGCGGAGGAAAGCGGTTACGACACGCTGTTGCTGACGGTGGACACCCCGGTGGCCGGCGCGCGGATGCGGGACGTGCGCAACGGCCTGACCATCCCGCCGACACTGACGCTGCGCACGTTCCTCGACGGCGCGACGCACCCGGCGTGGTGGTTCAACCTGCTCACGACGGAGCCGCTGGAGTTCGCGTCGTTCGGTTCGTGGGACGGCACCGTCGCGGAGCTGATCAACGCCCTCTTCGACCCGACGCTCAGCTTCGACGACCTGGCGTGGGTGCGGGAAACCTGGAAGGGCAAGCTGGTCGTCAAGGGAATCCAGAACCCGGACGACGCACGGGACGTGGTGAAGCACGGCGCGGACGCGGTGGTGCTGTCCAACCACGGCGGCCGCCAGCTCGATCGAGCGCCGACCCCGCTGGAACTCCTGACGCCCACGCTGGACGCCGTCGGCGGCGACGCCGAAGTGTGGGTGGACACCGGAATCCTGTCCGGCGGCGACATCGTGGCCGCGATGGCGAGGGGCGCGTCGATGTGCCTGATCGGCCGGGCGTACCTGTACGGCCTCATGGCAGGCGGCGAACGGGGAGTCCAGCGCTGCGTGGACATCCTGCGCCAGGAAATCGTGCGAACGATGCAGCTACTGGGCGTGCGAACAATCGACGCCCTACAACCAACCCACGCCACCCTCAACTAACCCCAAGGCCCAACCGCCACCCGGCAACGAAAGCCAAAACCCCCCGAACCACTCCCCTCCCGCAACCCGATCCCCAGCCAAATCGGTTGCCGAGCCACCGGGTCAAGGCACGCTTTCCCGCCTTGACGCGGTGTC
>NZ_JBEXTZ010000172.1:0-9513 GCF_040614195.1 Amycolatopsis sp. NPDC006125 | reverse complement strand
CCGCCGCCATCTGGCACAACCGCGCCACCGGCCAACCCACAACCCGATCCCTGATCGCCTACGACCACTAACCAAGATCGGAATTACTCATCTAGAGGACAGTGTTGCCGTACATCTCGCCGAGCGGGTCGGCGATGAGCTCGATGCGGGCGCCGTCGGGGTCGCGGAAGTAGACCGAGACGTCGCTGTGCACCGCGTGCTCCACGCCGGCCTCGGCGAGCTTGTCGACCAGCCGCTGCCACCGCTCGGGGTCGACCGAGATGGCGATGTGGTGCAGCCCGCCGAGCACCTCGGCGTACGGGCCCACGTCCAGGCCCGGGAAGTCGAAGAACGCGAGCAGGTTGCCGTTGCCGATGTCGAAGAAGAAGTGCGACGACCCAGGGTAGTCGCGGTTCTCGATCAGCTCGGTGAGCGGGAACTCCAGGACGTCCTGGTAGAAGCGGACGGTCCGCTCGACGTCGCTGCTGATCAGCGCCGTGTGGTGGAGGCCGCGGGCGGACGAGGCGGGCCGCTCCCCCGCGGGCTTGAGGTGTGCGTCGCGGATGCGGTCGCGCTCCTGGCGGATCGCGTCGAGGTCGACGGAGGTCATGGCTGGCGTTCCTTTCCGGTGGCGGAGGTGGTGTGCCCGGCGTACCCGCCGGGCACCACCGGCATCCGCGTCAGGCGGCCTTGATCGCGGAGACCTCGAACTCGAGGGTGACCTTGTCGCTCACCAGGACGCCGCCGGTCTCCAGCGCGGCGTTCCAGGTGACCCCGAAGTCCTTGCGGTTGATGGTGGTCTTGCCCTCGAAGCCGACGCGGGTGTTGCCGAACGGGTCCTGGGCGGTGCCCTCGAACTCGAACGGGACCGTGACGGACTTCGTGATGCCCTTGATCGTCAGGTCGCCGGTGACGTCGAAGCTCGCGTCGCCGGTCTGCTGGATCGAGGTGGAGACGAAGGTGATCTCCGGGTGCTCGTCCATCGACAGGAAGTCGTTGCTGCGCAGGTGGGCGTCGCGGTCGGCGTTGCGGGTGTCGATGCTGTTCGCCTTGATGGCGACCGTCACCGACGACTTGGCCGGGTCGTCACCGTCGATGTGGGCGGTGCCGGTGAACTCGTTGAACGCGCCGCGCACCTTGGTGACCATCGCGTGGCGGGCGACGAAACCGATCCGGGTGTGGGTCGGGTCCAGGGTGTACTCGCCGGTCAGGTTCGCGTAGCCGGTCTGGGTGGTCATTGCGGGTTCCTCCCGTGAAGGTCTGGTTGATGTGTCATCGACACACTGGCACAACTTGGATGACGCGTCAACTATTCCCGCTATACTCGATGGCATGACCCGATGGCTCGATGACGGTGAACAGCAGGCGTGGCGCGCGTACGTGAAGATGCAGAGCCACCTCAACGCCGCGCTGGGCCGCCGGATGCAGGCGGACTCCCAGCTGTCGCTGCCCGACTTCGAGGTGCTGGTCCAGCTCACGGACACGCCGGAGGGCCGGGTGCGGGTGTTCGAGCTGGCCAGGGCGCTGGACTGGGAGAAGAGCAGGCTGTCGCACCACCTGCGGCGGATGCAGAAGCGCGGGCTGGTGGCCCGCGAGGAGTGCCCGGACGACGCGCGCGGCGCGTTCATTGTGCTGACGCGCGAGGGCCGGGAGGCGATCGAGCAGGCCGCGCCGCACCACGTCGACACGGTGCGTGAGCTGGTGTTCGACGTGCTCACGCGGGACCAGGTGGACGCCCTCCGGGCGATCTCCGAGCAGATCCTGCGCGTGGTCCGCCCGGAGGACTGTCCTCAGGACCGCAGGTAGGAGGCGCCGTTGAGGTCGAGGATGGCGCCGGAGGCCCACTCGGCCTCGGCGGAGGCGAGGTAGACCACCGCGGCGGCGATCTCCGGCGGCTCCGCGACCCGGCCGAACGGGGACTGGGCCCGCAGCGCGTCGCCCCTTTCGCCGCTCAGCCAGTCCGCGACCCGTTCGGTCGCGATGAACCCGGGCGCGACCGTGCTCACCGCGATGCCGTGCGGCGCGAGGTGCACCGCGAGCGACTGGCCCAGCGAGTGCAGCGCCGCCTTGGTCGCGCCGTACGCGGGGTGGTCCGGCTCGCCGCGGAAGGCACCGCGCGAGCCGACGTTGACCACGCGTCCACGTGCGCCGCGGTCGATCATGTGCCGGGCGACGCAGAACGTGACGTCGGCCGCGCCGAGGAGGTTCACCTCGACCGACTGCCGCCAGACCTCCCGCCAGTGCTCGAAGGTCGTCTCGGCGAGCGGGTGCGCGGTCTCGCTGGTGGTCACCACGGCGGCGTTGTTGACCAGGACGTCGACCCCGCCGAGGGCGGCTTCGGCAGCGTCGGCGATGCGCTGGGCCTCCCGGATGTCGCCCTGCACCAGGGCGTGGCCGTCGCCGGGCAGGGCCGCCAGGGTGGCTTCCGCCGCGGCCTGGTTGGAGTTGTAGTGCACCGCGACACGGTCGCCGCGCTCGGCGAAGGCCGTGGCGATCGCGCGGCCGAGGCCCGCCGACGCACCGGTGACGAGGACGCCGCGGCTCATTTGGCGAACAGCTGGGACTCGTCGCGGAAGGCCTTGAACTCCAGCGCGTTGCCGGCCGGGTCGTGCAGGAACATCGTCCACTGCTCCCCCGGCTCGCCCGCGAAGCGCTGGTAGGGCTCGATGACGAACTGTGTGCCGGCGTCCTTGAGGCGGCCGGCGAGTTCGTGGAAGGCCTCGACGGTCAGGACCAGGCCGAAGTGCGGCACCGGGACGTCGTGGCCGTCGACCGGGTTGCGGCCCGCCTCGTTGCGCGCGCCCTCGACCACGTGGGTGACCACCTGGTGGCCGTGGAAGTTCCAGTCCACCCACTTGGTGTCGGAGCGGCCTTCGGACAGCCCGAGCACCCCGCCGTAGAACTCCCGGGCACGGCCGAGGTCGTCGACCGGGATCGCGAGGTGGAACGCGGGGCGGGTCATGGTGCCTCCTTCATCGTCGGTGGCTCCAGCTTGACCCGGCCAATGTCGAAATGTCAACATTAGGACATGCAGCCCGCCCGGCGGCGTGGTCTGGCCGAGGAGGCCGCCGACCGCATCCGCGACGAGATCCTGTCCGGCCGGTTCGCGCCCGGCAGCGCCCTGCGCGAGGTCGAGCTGGCCGGGTCGCTACAGGTCAGCCGCGGGTCGGTGCGGGAGGGGCTGGCGATCCTGGAGCGCGAGGGGCTGGTGCACAGCGAGTGGCACCGGGGCACGCGGATCATCGAGCTGAGCGAGACCGACATCACCGAGGTCTACGAGGTGCGCGCGGCGCTGGACCGGCTGGCGACGCTGACCGCGGCCGAGCGGGGCCGCGCCGGGCAGTTCGACGAGCTCGACCGGCTGGTGGCGGCGATGGAGCGGGAGGCACGCGGTCCGGCGGACGGCGACCGGCTGGTGGCTCTGGACATCGAGTTCCACGACTGCGTGTACGCCATGGCGGGCAACGGCAGGCTGACCAGCGCGTGGGAAGCCGTGCGGTCGCAGGTGCACATGTTCCAGGCCCACCGGGTACGGCTGTCGCACGAGCACTACCGCACGCGCGTGGTGGACGAGCACCGCGAGCTGGCGACGCTGCTGCGGGCGGGGCGGGTCGAGGGACTGGGCGACCTGGCGGAGGAACACGTGCGCTCGGCGAGCCGGGGATTGATCGAGAGCCTGCGCGAGCTGCACCACTGACGGGCGTTGGGCCAGACGCGCGCGGCGAGCCACTACATCACTGAGAAGTCCAGCCCAGGCTCGCCGGCGGCTCAGCGAGAGCTTGCCCGAACCGGCCCGCCGAGAACCTCGACCAGGCTCGCGTACCGGGCGCGTTCCTCGTCCGTCAGGGCACTGAACCGCTCCCCCACCAGTTCCGCGAACCGCTGCCGGATCCGTTCGCGCAGCTCCTCGCCCGCGGGGGTCAGCACGACGCGGCTGACGCGCCGGTCCTTGGCGTCGGTCTCGCGCGCGAGCAGGCCGCGCTTCTCCAGCCGGTCGACCATCCCGGTCACGTTCGTCTTGTCGCAGCCCAGCAGCGCCGCCAGCTCGCCGAACGACGGGCGCCGCGCCAGGCCGCACAGCACCTGGGTCTGCTGGCTGGTCAGGTCGAAGTCGCGGGCGATTCCCGCGTAGAGCACCGCCGCTTCGCGGTGCAGCGCGGCGACCGCCGCGGCCAAACCCTCCATGCCCCCAGCATAGTTGACATCCTCCACCAATTAGTCGAATATCTCGACTATCGATCATCTGGAGGAACAGTGCTGACGGACAGGGTCGCCCTCGTGACGGGCGGATCGCGGGGCATCGGGCGGGGCATCGCCGAGCGGCTGGGCGCGGAGGGCGCCCGGGTGGTGGTCAACTACCGCACCGACGCGGACGCGGCGGCCAAGGTGGTCAGCACCATCGCAAACGCGGGCGGGCAGGCCGTGGCGGTCCAGGCCGATGTCGCGGATCCGGCGCAGGTCGTGGCGCTGTTCGACGCCGTCGAGTCGGCCTTCGGCGGTCTCGACATCCTGGTCGGCAACGCCGGGATCGCCCGGTTCGCCCCGCTCGCCGAGGCGAGCGACGAGGACTTCGAGCGGGTCTTCGCCACCAACACCCGCTCCACGTTCGTCGCCCTGCGCGAGGCCGCGAAGAGGCTGCGGGACGGCGGCCGGATCATCGTGATCTCCAGCGGCGCCACGGTCACCGCACGACCGGACAGCGGCGTGTACGCGGCCAGCAAGGCGGCTGCCGAGCAGCTCGTGCGCGCCGCGGCGAAGGAACTGGGGCAGCGCGGGATCACCGCCAACAGCGTGCTGCCCGGCGCCACCCGCAGCGACGCGCTCGAAGCGGGAATGAGCGCCGAACGCCTCGCGGCGACCACGGCCCAGACGCCGCTGGGGCGCCTCGGCGAGCCGTCGGACATCGCGTCGATCGTGGCGTTCCTCGCCTCCGCCGACGGCGGGTGGATCACCGGGCAGTCGATCCACGCCGGCGGCGGGCTGTTCTAGCCGCCGAACAGCTTGACGACCTTGAGGATCAGTTCGTAGAGGCCGTAGAGGAACGGCACGCCCACCCACAGCCAGGCCAGCGTCATCAACCAGACCCGGCGGCGCGCGGGGGCCTGCTCCGGCGTGCTCATTTCGCCTCCTCGCGCGCGGCGTCCGCGCTCTCCGGTTCGTGGTACTTCGCGCTCACCGGGCGCACCAGCTCGTTGGCGACGAACCCGATCACCAGCAGCGCGATCATGATGTAGAACGACGTGGTGTAGAGGTCCGGGCCCTGCTTGCCCGCGCGCTTCTGGCTGTCGGCGATCGCGTTGACGATCAGCGGGCCGAGCACACCGGCGGCCGACCACGCGGTCAGCAGACGGCCGTGGATCGCGCCGACCTGGTAGGTGCCGAACATGTCCTTCAGGTACGCCGGGATCGTGGCGAAACCCGCGCCGTAGAAGGACAGGATCACCATCGCCGCGAGGATGAAGACCACTTTGGACGAGTTGCCGACGAGCGCGATCACCAGGTACAGCAGCGCGCCGACGCCGAGGTACATGCGGTAGATGTTCTTCCGGCCGATGAAGTCCGAAGTGGACGACCAGACGAACCGGCCGAGCATGTTGGTCAGCGACAGCAGCGCCACGAACCCGGCCGCCGCGGTCGCGCCGACCGGGACCGAGGTGCCGCGGAAGAAGTCGGTGATCATCGGCGACGCCTTCTCCAGGATGCCGATGCCCGCGGTCACGTTGAAGCACAGCACGACCCACAGGCACCAGAACTGGGGCGTCTTGATGGCGTTGGCGGCCGACACGTTCGCCGTGGTGATCATCGACCGGGCCTTCGCGGCCGCCGGCTCCCAGCCCTTCGGCTTCCAGCCCTCGGCGGGCACCCGCACCAGGAACACCCCGAGCGACATGAACACCGCGTAGACGACGCCGTGGATCAGGAACGAGGTGCCGATGCCGCTGGGTGTCGACCCGAACGACTCGAGCATCTGGCTCGACCACGGCGAGGCGATCAGCGCCCCGCCGCCGAAGCCCATGATCGCGATGCCGGTCGCCATGCCCGGCCGGTCCGGGAACCACTTGATCAGCGTCGACACCGGCGAGATGTAGCCGATGCCGAGCCCGACGCCGCCGATGAGGCCGTAGCCGAGCACCACCAGCCAGTACTGGGAGGTGAATGCGCCGAGCGCGGACACTACAAACCCGGTGGAGAAGCAGGTCATCGACACGAACATCGCCCACCGCGGCCCGTTGCGCTCGACCAGGGTGCCGCCGAAGGCCGCGGACAGGCCGAGCATGACGATGCCGAGCTGGAACGGCAGCGCGCTCAGGGTGCCGGACAGGCCCAGCGCCTTCTCCAGCGGCGGTTTGAACACACTCCACGCGTACGCCTGGCCGATCGCGAGGTGCACCGACAGGGCCGCCGGCGGGATCAGCCACCGGCTCCAGTCCGGAGGCGCGATGCTGTGCGAACGGTCGAGGAATGTGACGGCCACGGCGGGCTCCCCTACGCTGGTGATTGAGCCTGCAATTTCTTACTAGATGTACGACGGCACGGCAAGGTCTTGTCGTCGATGAGCGGAATGGAGTGCCCGATGGGGCGCGTGACGGTGCGACGACCGGTGCGGAAGCTGACCGAGGGCGGGCAGACGCGGCGCGCCGACCTGCTGGCGGCCGAAGAGCCGCTGGAGCTGCGGGTCGGCGGCAAGTCCCTGGCCGTCACCATGCGCACGCCCGGGCACGACGTCGAGCTGGCGCACGGCTTCCTGCTGTCCGAGGGTGTCATCGCGTCGAAAGACGACGTGTTCACGGCCCGGTACTGCGACGGCGTCGACGACCAGGGGCGCAACACCTACAACGTCCTGGACCTCACCCTGGCCCAGGGCGTGGCGCCGCCGGAGACGGGTGTGGAGCGCAACTTCTACACGACGTCCTCGTGCGGCGTGTGCGGCAAGGCGGCGCTCGACGCGGTGAAGCTCAAGACCCGCTTCGCGCCCGGGGAGTCGACTTTCGCCGTGAGCACGGAGGTGCTCGCGGGGCTCCCGGACACGCTGCGCAAGCAGCAACGCGTGTTCGCCAGCACGGGCGGCCTGCACGCGGCCGGGTTGTTCCGGGCGGACGGGTCGCTGCTGGCCGTGCGGGAGGACGTGGGCAGGCACAACGCGGTCGACAAGGTGCTGGGCTGGGCGCTGCTGGAGGGCCGGGTGCCGCTGTCGGACTGCGGGCTGCTGGTGTCCGGGCGGGCGTCGTTCGAGCTGGTGCAGAAGGCCGCGATGGCCGGGGTCCCGTTCCTCGCGGCGGTGTCCGCGCCGTCGTCGCTGGCAGTGGAGCTGGCCGAGGAGAACGGCATGACGCTGGTCGGTTTCCTGCGCGGCACCAGCATGAACCTCTACACCGGCGACCAGCGCGTGCTGGAGCCGGCCGGGGTGTGAGCGTCAGATCCGGGGCATGACCTCGGCGGCGAGGCGTTCCATCTGCTCGGCCTGGTCGGCGAACGGGGTGAACAGGATCAGCTCGGCCCCCGCGGCGGCGACCTCCTGCACTCCGGCGACGCACTCGTCGGGCGTGCCGGCGACCGCGACCGCCTCCAGGCCGCGTTTGCCGTAGATCTCGGCGAGACCGTCGGCGGCGCGGCGGCGGGCGGCGTCCCCGTCGTCGTCGACGGCGATGTAGACGCGCTTGGCGACCTGGAAGTCGTCGCGCCTGGCTTCGGCCAGCACCTCGCGCAGCGTCTTGACCTGCTCGGCGAAGGCCGCGGTGGTCGAGGAGCCCGCGCCGAAGAACCCGTCTCCGTGCTTCACGGCCCGCTTGAGCGCGTTCGGGTGGCTGCCGCCGAACCACAGCGGCGGGCCGGGCTTCTGGAACGGCTTCGGCTGCATCGAGGCGCCCTCGAGCTGCCAGAAGCGGCCGTCGAAGTCGACCACGTCCTCGGTCCACAGGGCCTTGACCAGGCGGATCCCCTCGGTGAACCGGGCGACGTGCGCCTCGCCGTCGAGGCCGAACGCGGCGAACGGCCGGTTGCGGCCGCCGCTGCCGACGCCGACCTCCAGGCGGCCGCGGCTGAGCTGGTCGAGCGTGGCGAGGCTCTTGGCCAGGTGCGCCGGGATGTGCAGCGGGGTGACGTACACCGCGCAGCCGAGGCGCAGGCGCTCGGTGCAGGCGAACGCGTACGCCATGGTCTCGTTCGCCGAGAGGTGCGGGGCGGTGCCGAGGACCTGCTCCTGGGTCCAGCCGCTTTCGAAGCCGAGCTCCTCGGCGCGCCGCACGTACGAGCGGAAGGCGGCGGGGTCGAACGTTCCGTCGGCCACGAACTGGGGAATGGAGATCGCGAACCGCATGGGCACGACATTAGTCCCGTCGGTGTATCGGTTGCGGAACTTCCCACGACATGGGTTACGGGACTGATGTTCAATGGCGCCGGGAGGCCAGGTGGACGAGGACGAAGCGACTGAACCGCGCAGGCGGCCCAGCCGCCGCTCGGTGCTGATCGCCGGCGCTTCGGGCCTGGGGATCGCCGCGGTCGCCGCGGGGACGGCGACCGGTGTGCTGCCGGTGAGCGAGGCGCTGCAGCGGGCGCTGGGTGTGGCGTCGTCGTCGCCCGCGTCGCAGATCGGGGTCGCGAAGGTCGAGCGGGTGTGGTCGCGGTACCGGAACCGGATGGTCGACCTGGTGATCCTGCTGCCGTCGAAGTCGCCGCCGCGGAACCTGCCGGTGTCGCTGCTGCTGCACGGCCTGCACGGGCGGGCGCGGACGGCGGCGCCGACCGGGACGCTCGCCGAGCTGGCCAGCCAGGTCGCCCGCAAGCGGGTCCAGCCGTACGGTTTCGTGGCGGTCGACGGCGGCGACAACTACTGGCACGAAAACGTCTCGGGCGACGATCCGATGGGCATGCTGCTGGAGGAGGTGCCGCAGTGGCTGCGGGAACGCGGCCTCGGCGGCGTGGACGGGGTGCCGTTCGCCTGCACCGGCATGTCGATGGGCGGCTTCGGGGCGCTGCTGTACGCCCGCCGCCGGGCGGAGCGCCGCCAGCCGGTGGGCGCGCTGGCCCTGCTGGCGCCGGCGCTCATGCTGTCGTGGACCGAGATGGCGAAGCGACGCGCCTTCCGCGACGAAGCCGACTGGGCCTCGATGGACCCGCTACGCCACCTGGAGGCGACGACGGGCATCCCGACCGCCCTGTGGTGCGGCACGGAAGACGCGTTCATCCACGGCGCCCGGCGCTTCATCGCGGCGGTGAAACCCGAAATCGGCTACACGGCGCGAGGCAAGCACGGCGACTCGTTCAACCGCACCGTGGTGCCGAGCATGGTGAGCTTCCTGGGCCGCCACCACCCCGGCGCGTAGCGCAAAAGTCTTTGCACAAAACCCGAGCTGGGTGGTCATCCCGTCGCCTGACACTGGACGATCACCTTGAGCCAGGGCCGCAACCTGCGCTGGGTCCGGCGGCCGAAAGCACAAAGCTTGCGGCCCTGGCTCAAGGTGATATGCACAAACCGGAAGGCGACGGGATGACCACCCAGCGACCCACTGCATGAGGTGGGACGAGGCACCCAAC